>NZ_JBMDIJ010000010.1:0-135640 GCF_057808595.1 Pseudomonas sp. FG98
TGCTGATCTGTGTTGTTCTTGCCGGCCTCATCGCTGGCAAGGCCAGCTCCCACAGAGACCGCGTCAAGCACAGGTGTAGTGTCTGGACCGGAACCCTGTGGGAGTCGGCGTTGCCGACGATGGGGCCAGCAGTCACACCATCAATCTGCTTGCCTGCTACCACAGGGTCCTTGCCGCTCTCGGAATCGTTCTCGTCGCGAAGGGCCCCTAACCAGTCCCAAGCGCCCGCCTATCCTCCCGCGGACAACACTGAAACCGCGCCCGATAACTCCGAGTGAAATACGACGGCGAATCAAAGCCGCAGGCAATGCTCACTTCCAGCACGCTCATCCCGGTCTGGCGCAGCAACTGCCGCGCCTTGTCCAGGCGCAGACGCAGATAGAAACCGCTCGGGGTGTCGTTCAGGTACAGGCGAAACAGGCGCTCCAGCTGGCGCCGACTGACCTGGATCGATTCGGCCAGTTCCAGGGTATTAAGCGGCGCTTCGGTGTTGCGCTCCATGGCGCCGATCACCTGCACCAGCTTGCTGTTGCTGATGCCGTAGCGCGAGGCTATCTGCATGCGCTGGTGGTCCTGGCGCGGGCGGATGCGGCCGAGCACGAACTGCTCCGAGACCTGGATCGCCAGCTCGGCACCATGGGCCTGGCCGATCAGGTCGAGCATCAGGTCGATGGACGCAGTGCCGCCCGCCGAGGTGATACGCCGACGGTCCACTTCGAACAGCTCCTGGGTCGCCTCCAGACGCGGGTAGCGCTCCTTGAAGGCTTCCAGCGCCTCCCAGTGCAAGGTGACCCGGTGGCCGTCGAGCAGGCCCGCCTCGGCGAGGATCAGGGTGCCGGTGTCGATACCGCCGAGCACCACGCCTTCGTGATCCAGCTTGCGCAGCCAGTGCGTCAGCGCCGGGCCGTAATGCTGCAACGGCTCAAAGCCGGCCACCACCAGCAGCGTCGCGCCCTTGCCCAGCGGCTCCAGCGGGCCGTCGGCGTTGACCGACATGCCATTGCTTGCCAGCACCGCCCCGCCATCCAGGCTCAGCACCCGCCAGCGGTACAGCCCGGGGCGAAAGCGATTGGCCACCCGCAGCGGTTCCAGCGCCGAAATGAAGCCCAGGGCGGAGAAACCGGGTAACAGCAGAAAGTGGAATTCCTGAAGCATGCGGGCGACTCGCTGGCCGGGAAACATCGGTTAATACTCCCCAGGTCGCCACTGTGCAAGTGCCGGTCGCCACAGTGCGATTTCACCGGGCCGTCCCCGCGTAATTTGTGCTTCACGGCTCGCAGAAGCCGCCCCCCATAACAATTAGAACTGCCGTTGGAGGAGCCACCATGCAATCGATCAGTCGTTCGCTCTTGATGCTCGTCGGTACCGCAATCCTCAGCAGCAACGTGATGGCCGCCGAGCCAGCCGTGTGCAAGAACGTCCGCCTGGGCGTCGTCAACTGGACCGACGTGATGGCCACCAGCGCCATGACCCAGGTGCTGCTCGACGGCCTCGGCTACCAGACCAAACAGACCAGTGCCTCGCAGCAGATCATCTTCGCCGGCATCCGTGACCAGCGCCTGGACATGTTCCTCGGCTACTGGAACCCGATCATGACCCAGACCATCACTCCCTTCGTCGACGCCGGCCAGGTCAAGGTGCTCGACGCGCCCAGCCTGAACGACGCCCGCGCCACCCTCGCCGTGCCCAAGTACCTGGCCGACAAGGGCCTGACCTCCTTCGCCGACATCCACAAATTCGAGAAGGAGCTGGGCGGCAAGATCTACGGCATCGAGCCGGGCTCCGGCGCCAACACCCAGATCAAGGCGATGATCAGCAAGAACCAGTTCGGCCTCGGCAAGTTCCAGTTGGTGGAGTCCAGCGAGGCCGGCATGCTCGCCGCCGTCGACCGCGCCGTACGGCGCAAGGAAGCGGTGGTGTTCTTCGGCTGGGCGCCGCACCCGATGAACGTCAACGTCGACATGCAATACCTCAGCGGCAGCGAAGGCGCCCTCGGCCCGGACGAAGGCCGCGCCACGGTGTGGACGGTGACCGCGCCGGACTACGCCCAGCGCTGCCCGAACGTCAGCCGGCTGCTGACCAACCTGACCTTCAGCGCCGAGGATGAGAGCCGGATGATGCAGCCGCTGCTGGATCACAAGGACGCGCTGGAATCGGCGCGGCAGTGGCTCAAGGACCATCCCCAGGACAAGGCGCGCTGGCTTGAAGGGGTGACTACCTTCGATGGCCAGCCGGCTGCCGACAATCTCAAGCTCACCGCTAACTGACAGACCGCTATCGCCGGCAACGCCGGCTCCCACAGGTACTGCATGCAGCGCAGACCTTGTGTGAGACCTGGCCCCCACAGGAATTGCATGCACCGCAAACCTTGTGGGAGCCGGCATTGCCGGCGATGAGGCCCTCCCAAACACCACAAGACCTCGATGCCAATCACGGCAACGAAGCCCAGACACGCCTGAAGGAAACCGCAATGAACCACGACGTCATCATCACCTGCGCCCTCACCGGCGCCGGCGACACCGCCAGCAAGAGCCACTTCGTCCCGGTCACCCCGAAACAGATCGCCGAGGCCGCCGTGGAAGCGGCCAAGGCCGGGGCCACCGTGGTCCACTGCCATGTCCGCGATCCCGAGACCGGCCGCTTCAGCCGCGACGTCAACCTGTACCGCGAGGTGATGGAGCGCATCCGCGAGTCCGACGTGGACATCATCGTCAACCTCACCGCCGGCATGGGCGGCGACCTGGAGATCGGTCCCGGCGAGATGCCCATGGAATTCGGCGCCGGCACCGACCTGGTCGGCCCGCTGGAGCGCCTGGCCCACGTCGAGGCACTGCTGCCGGAAATCTGCACCCTGGATTGCGGCACCCTCAACTTCGGCGACGGCAACAGCATCTACGTGTCCACCCCGACCCAACTGCGGGCGGGCGCCAAGCGCATCACCGAACTGGGGGTGAAAGCCGAGCTGGAGATCTTCGACACCGGCCACCTGTGGTTCGCCAAGCAAATGATGAAAGAGGGCCTGCTCGACGACCCGCTGTTCCAGCTGTGCCTGGGCATCCCGTGGGGCGCCCCGGCGGATACCGCGACCATGAAGGCCATGGTCGACAACCTGCCGCCGAACGTGACCTGGGCCGGCTTCGGCATCGGTCGCATGCAGATGCCGATGGCGGCCCAGGCGGTGCTGCTCGGCGGCAACGTGCGGGTCGGCCTGGAAGACAACCTGTGGCTGGAAAAAGGCGTGCTGGCAAGCAACGGCCAGTTGGTCGAACGCGCCGCCGAAATCCTTCACCGCCTGGGCGCCAGGGTGCTCAGCCCCGCCGAAGGCCGCGCCAAAATGAACCTGACCCGTCGCTGATCCCTGGAGCATTTCATGAGCTTTATCACTGATATCAAGACCTTCGCCGCCCTCGGCAGCGGTGTGATCGGCAGCGGCTGGGTCGCCCGCGCCCTGGCCAACGGCCTCGACGTGGTCGCCTGGGACCCGGCCCCCGGCGCCGAGGAAGCGCTGCGCAAGCGCATCGCCAACGCCTGGCCGGCCCTGGAGAAACAGGGCCTGAAACCCGGCGCAGCTCAATCGCGCCTGCGCTTCGTGGCGACCATCGAGGAATGCGTGCGCGACGCCGATTTCATCCAGGAAAGCGCGCCAGAGCGGCTGGAACTGAAGCTCGACCTGCACGGCAAGATCAGCGCGGCGGCCAAGCCCAACGCGCTGATCGCCTCCAGCACCTCGGGCCTGCTGCCGAGCGAATTCTACGAGTCGTCCAGCCACCCCGAGCGCTGCATCGTCGGCCACCCGTTCAACCCGGTGTACCTGCTGCCGCTGGTGGAAATCGTCGGCGGCAAGAACACCGCGCCAGAGGCCATCGAGGCGGCAAAACAGGTCTACAGCGCCCTCGGCATGCAGCCGCTGCACGTGCGCAAGGAAGTCCCCGGCTTCATCGCCGACCGCCTGCTCGAAGCGCTGTGGCGCGAGGCGCTGCACCTGGTCAACGACGGCGTGGCCACCACCGGCGAGATCGACGACGCGATCCGCTTTGGCGCCGGCCTGCGCTGGTCGTTCATGGGCACCTTCCTGACCTACACCCTGGCTGGAGGCGACGCGGGCATGCGTCACTTCATGGCCCAGTTCGGCCCGGCGCTGCAGTTGCCCTGGACCTACCTCCCAGCACCCGAGCTGACCGATGAGCTGATCGACGCGGTGGTCGACGGCACCAGCGAGCAACGCGGCGAACGCAGCATCGCCTCGCTGGAGCGCTATCGTGATGACTGCCTGCTGGCAGTGCTCGACGCGGTGAAAACCACCAAGGCCCGCCATGGCCTGAACTTCAGCGACTAAGGAGACCGCGATGCCTGCGCTGACCACCTACCGCACCCCGGTGCTGCCGGACTGGGTCGACTACAACGGGCATCTGCGCGATGCCTTCTACCTGCTGATCTTCAGCTATGCCACCGATGCGTTCATGGAGCGCATCGGCCTGGACGGCGCCAACCGCGAGGCCAGCGGGCATTCGCTGTTCACCCTGGAGTGCCACCTGAATTACCTGCATGAAGTGAAGCTGGACACGCAGGTGTGGGTGAATACCCAGGTGATCGGTTTTGATCGCAAGCGCCTGCACCTGTATCACAGCCTGCACCGCGAGGACTTCGACGAGGCGCTGGCGGCCAGTGAGCAGATGCTCCTGCATGTGGATCTGGCGGGGCCGAAATCGGCGCCGTTCACGCCGCAGGTAGCCGAGCGGTTGCAGGAGATTGTCGCGAAGCAGGCGGATCTGCCGGCGGCGGAGTTTGTCGGGCGGGTGATCGGATTACCGAAGTAGGTGTTCTTGAGGGCCTCATCGCTGGCAAGCCAGCTCCCACAGGTTGCGTGTGGGAGCTGGCTTGCCAGCGATTGGGCCCTATCAGACAAAAAAATTGCCCCGGCAAGCCGTGACGCAGCCGGGGCAAAGAGCGAGCAACCTACCTGTGCCAGAGGGGGTGACCAAACCGCCCTTGATCTGTACATGAGCCCAGTTTGCACACTCCCGCGTCACTCGATTTTGCCGAAAACGACCTGTTCATAGGTAAAGCGGCCATCGCGACAAACTGTCCTTGCCCCCTCTGCCGGGCGCTTCCAGAATCGACCCACGACTTCTAAATGCCACAAGGACAACAGCCATGATGCATGCGGATTTGATCGATCAGGAAGACCTCGTGGGCCACCTGCGGGCCCTGGGTTTCCAGACCCCTTCCGGCGTCAGTGCCGAGCAGGCGTGCGAGCACGCGGTGCGCGGCCTGGATGCGCCACAGGCGAAAGCGCTGAAAGGGATGGTGGAGCAGATGTACACCGGTAGCGCAACCATTCTGCCGGCGGTGCGGCAGGCCATCGAGCAGCAGTTGTTGCCTGCACTGGCCGAGTTCAAGGCCACTCATCAGTAGAAACCCAAAAGGCCTCATCGCTGGCAAGCCAGCTCCCACAGGGTCGTGGTGCACACAAAACCTGTGGGAGCTGGCTTGCCAGCGATGAGGCCCTCAAATGCACTACAAGGCTGCGATCACAACCTCACACTGGCAAAGGTCGACTCATTGCGCGCCTGGCTCAACGCGGCCATCGGCCCGGCCATCGGCGACAGCACCAGCGCCTGCGGAATCGGCATCATCGCCACCTGCTGCGCGGTATTCGAACCCACACGCTCGTCACGCGGCGGAATGCCGAAGTATTCGCGGTAGCACTTGGAGAAGTGCGGCGTGGAGACGAAGCCGCACACCGAGGCCACTTCGATGATCGACATCGGCGTCTGCTTGAGCAGTTGCCGGGCGCGGATCAGGCGCAGCTTCAGGTAGTAGCGCGACGGCGAACAGTGCAGGTACTTCTGGAACAGCCGCTCCAGCTGCCGACGCGACACCGACACGTACACCGCCAACTCGTCCAGGTCGATTGGCTCCTCCAGGTTGGCTTCCATCAGCGCGACGATTTCCTGCAGCTTCGGCTGGTTGGTGCCGAGCATGTGCTTGAGCGGCACGCGCTGGTGGTCCTGCTCGTTGCGGATGCGCTCGTAGACGAACATTTCCGAGATCGCCGCCGACAGCTCGCGGCCGTGATCGCGGCTGATCAGGTGCAGCATCATGTCCAGCGGCGCGGTGCCGCCGGAGCTGGTGAAACGGTTGCGGTCGAGGGTGAACAGACGGGTGCTCATGCTCACCCGCGGGAAGGCTTCCTGCATCGCCGCCAGGCATTCCCAGTGGACGCTGCAATCGAAGCCGTCGAGCAGCCCGGCGCAAGCCAGCGCCCAGCTGCCAGTGCACACCGCGCCAAGACGGCGCGACTGGCGGGCCTGGCTCTGCAGCCAGGTCACGTGTTCCCGGGTGACGGTGCGCTGGATGCCGATGCCGCCGCAGACGATCACGGTGTCCATCGCTGGCGCCTTGTGCATCGCCGCGTCAGGGGTGATCTGCAAGCCGTCGCTGGCCCACACCTGACCACCGTCCACGCTGAGGGTGTGCCAGCGGTACAGCTCGCGGCCGGACAGCTGGTTGGCCATGCGCAGCGGCTCGACCGCAGACGCCAGCGAGATGAGGGTGAAGTTGTCCAGCAGCAGGAAGCCGATGGATTGGGGTGTGCGGGTCTGGGATTGGGTCCCGGAGTTGTACGACGTCATCGCGATCTCTCCTCACACAAAGCAGGTTGCGCCCCAGGCATTGGGCTCATTGTTGTTATGCACCCTGTCGACTCGATTGCAGGGCATGGCATTTCCTCTCGCAAATGCCGTGCCTGAAATTGAATGCGCATTCAATAAATCCTGAAAGCGACCTCGCGACATGTCTAAAAAGCGGCTTTTATTGACATGAAATCTGCGCGGAGAGGCGCGGCGCAAAGCATGTCCGAATGTTTCGTGAGCAGTTCGGTAGCACCCGGATACGGGATGCCCAGAAACGACACCCCGGAGTGTCACCGCAAGTAGTGTGGGAAATGGTGACAGAGGTCGAGAGAGGCGTCTGAGTCAGCGCGCCAAAAGGCAGCGCTGACTCGAAGGGATGGGCGAAAAAGGCGCAGCGAAATCAGCACTCGATGGCGCTGACGGCCAGGCCGCCGCGGGAGGTTTCCTTGTATTTGTCGTGCATGTCGGCGCCGGTATCGCGCATGGTGCGGATCACCCGGTCGAGGGAGATGAAGTGCTCGCCGTCACCACGCAGGGCCATCTGCGCCGCGTTGATGGCCTTGACCGCAGCGATCGCGTTGCGCTCGATGCATGGCACCTGGACCAGCCCGCCCACCGGGTCGCAGGTCAGGCCGAGGTTGTGTTCCAGGCCGATCTCGGCGGCGTTTTCCAATTGCTCCGGAGTGGCGCCAAGCACCTCCGCCAACCCTGCCGCAGCCATGGCGCAGGCCGAGCCGACCTCGCCCTGACAGCCCACCTCGGCGCCGGAGATCGATGCGTTCTTCTTGCACAGGATCCCCACCGCCGCCGCACCGAGGAAGAAGTCGACCACGCAGGCTTCGCTGACCTTGTCGCTGAAGCGCATGTAGTAGTGCAGCACCGCCGGGATGATCCCCGCCGCGCCGTTGGTGGGCGCGGTAACCATGCGTCCGCCGGCGGCATTTTCTTCGTTGACTGCCAGGGCGTAGAGGTTGACCCACTCCATGGCGCTCAGGGTCGAGCCGATCACGTTGGGCTTGCCCAGCTCCTGCAAGCTGCGGTGCAGCTTGGCCGCGCGGCGCTTCACATTGAGGCCGCCGGGCAGGATGCCTTCGTATTTCAGGCCGTTGTCCACGCAGTCCTGCATGGCCCGCCAGAGCTTCATCAAACCGGCACGGATTTCCGCCTCGCTGCGCCAGGTCTTCTCGTTTTCCATCATCAATTGCGACACGCGCATGTCGTTTTGCTTGCAGCGTTCGAGCAGCTCCGCGGCGCTGTTGAAATCGTAGGGCAATACGGTGTTGTCGCTGTCCAGAACGCCGCTGGCGGCCTGCGCCGCATCGACCACGAAGCCGCCGCCGACCGAGTAGTAAGTGTCCTGGTGCAGCTCGCCTTCGGCGTGCTCGGCAACCAGGGTCATGGCGTTGGGATGGTAGGGCAGGTTCTCGTCCAGCAGGCGCATATCGCGCTTCCAGATGAACTCCACCGGCAGCCGACCATCGAGCTGCAAGGTGTCTGTTTCGCGCAGTTCAGCGATGCGCTGGCCGATGGTGGAAGGGTCGATCGCGTCGGGCCATTCGCCCATCAGGCCCATGATCACCGCGTTGTCGCTGCCGTGTCCGACACCGGTGGCGGACAGCGAGCCATACAGGCGCACTTCGATGCGCCGCACCCGCTCCAGCTCGCCGCGCTCACGCAGCCCCTGGACGAACAAAGCCGCGGCGCGCATGGGCCCGACGGTATGGGAACTGGACGGGCCGACACCGATCTTGAACAGGTCGAACACACTGATGGCCATGGCCACGAACCTCCTGATTGGGCAGGTGCGCGCCCCCCGGACACGGGAGCCACAGCTGCTACGCTGACTGGGCGGCGATCCGCCGATTCCGCGCATCATCAGGCTTTTGGCGGCACCCCTGACGTCTGCAACCGACTCACTCTTGTCCAGCAACGCCGCCCCCGGGCGGTGGTCGAAAAGCGCCGTTTTTCGCGTTCCCGGCCAGCTGAACGGGGGTTTCTCGGGGCCAATGAATCCATAAACGACCTCATCGGCACTGGATGCGACCCTGCCTGTACTGGTTACGACGCACCCTGTAGGCGTTTGTTTTTCCCTGGTGGATGATCGTTATCGACTCGATTGCACGGCACTCGTCCCGCTGTCGTCAGGCAGCAGGACCGACCGATGCACCTAATAAAGCACGGCGGTCCCCGGGACATCCGACAAAAACACCCAGGAGTCCATTCATGAAAGGTTCACCCTCGTTGTTGCTGGCCGCGCTACTGAGCATCCCCGCGCTGGCCCAGGCTGCAGAGCCCGAGCAATGTCATACGGTCAACTTCTCCGATGTCGGCTGGACCGACATCACCGTCACCACTGCGGTCACCAGTGCCGTCCTCGAATCCCTTGGCTACAAGACCCGCACCACCATGATCTCCGTACCGGTGACCTACAAGTCGCTGGCCGACGGCAAGAACATGGACGTGTTCCTCGGCAACTGGATGCCGACCATGGAAAACGACATCAAGCAGTACCGCGATGCCGGCACCGTGGAAACCGTCCGCGCCAACCTGGAAAACGCCAAGTACACCCTCGCCGTACCCCAGGCGCTGTATGACAAGGGCCTGAAGGACTTTGCCGACATCGCCAAGTTCAAGGGCGACCTGGACGGCAAGATCTACGGCATCGAGCCGGGCAACGACGGCAACCGCACCATCCAGAGCATGATCGACAAGAACGCCTTCGGCCTTAAGGACGCCGGCTTCAAGGTGGTCGAGTCGAGCGAGGCCGGCATGCTGTCGCAGGTCGACCGCGCGGTGAAACGCGACAAGGCGGTGGTCTTCCTCGGCTGGGAACCGCACCCGATGAACACCCGCTTCAAGATGAAATACCTCACCGGAGGCGACGACTACTTCGGTCCCGACTTCGGCAAGGCCACCGTCCTGACCAACACCCGCAAGGGCTATGTGCAGGAATGCAGCAACGTCGGCCAACTGCTGAAAAACCTGTCCTTCACCCTGGACATGGAAAGCACCCTGATGGGCAACGTGCTCGACGACAAGATGAAGCCCGACGCCGCGGCGAAAGCCTGGCTGAAGAAAAACCCGCAGGTGCTCGACACCTGGCTGGCCGGTGTTACCACCGTGGACGGCAAGCCCGGCCTGGAAGCCGCCAAGGCCAAACTCACGCAGTAAGCACGTCCCCGCGGCGGCCATGACCGCCGCGGGGTGTTTCCGATTCCTTGCAGGTGGACGCTCGCTATCATGCTGATCGATCAAAAAATACCCTTGGGCCAGCACATCGCGGCCTTCGTTGAATGGCTGACGCAACACGGGGCCAATTACTTCGATGCCTTCGCCGCGGCGCTGGAATGGATGATCCACGGCTTTACCGGGGCCCTGACCTGGTTCAACCCGTTCGTCCTCATCGGCCTGATCGCGGTGGGCGCACACCTGATCCAGCGCAAGTGGGCACTGACCGCGTTCTGCGTCGCCTCGTTCCTGCTGATCCTCAACCTGGGGTACTGGCAGGAAACCATGGAGACCCTGGCCCAGGTGATGTTCGCCACCCTGGTCTGCGTGGCCATCGGCGTACCGCTGGGCATCCTCGCCGCGCACAAGCCGATGTTCTACACCGCCATGCGCCCGGTCCTCGACCTGATGCAGACGGTCCCCACCTTCGTTTACCTGATCCCGACCCTGACCCTGTTCGGGCTGGGCGTGGTTCCCGGGCTGATTTCCACGGTGGTGTTCGCCATCGCCGCGCCGATCCGCCTGACCTACCTGGGCATCTGCGACGTGCCCCAGGAACTGCTCGACGCCGGCAAGGCCTTTGGCTGCTCGCGCCGGCAACTGCTGTCCCGTATCGAACTGCCCCATGCGATGCCGAGCATCGCGGCCGGTGTCACCCAGTGCATCATGCTGTCGTTGTCGATGGTGGTGATCGCCGCGCTGGTGGGTGCCGACGGCCTGGGCAAACCCGTGGTCAACGCACTGAACACCGCCGATATCGCCCTGGGCTTCGAAGCCGGGCTGGCGATCGTCCTGCTGGCAATCATGCTCGACCGTATCTGCAAACAACCCGATGTAAAGGTAAGGGGTGAGGCATGAGCATCATTCGCTTCGAAGACGTAGACGTCATCTTCTCCAATCGACCGCGTGAGGCCCTCAGCCTGCTTGACCAGGGCCTTTCGCGGGAGCAGATCCTGAAGAAAACCGGGCTGGTGGTCGGCGTGGAAAAGGCCAACCTGGATATCAACAAGGGTGAGATCTGCGTGCTGATGGGCCTGTCCGGCTCGGGCAAGTCGAGCCTGCTGCGCTGCATCAACGGCCTCAACACCGTGAGCCGCGGCAAGCTGTTCGTCGAGCACGAAGGCAGCCACATCGATATCGCCCACTGCACCCCGGCGGAACTGAAGATGATGCGCACCAAGCGCATCGCCATGGTGTTCCAGAAGTTCGCCCTGATGCCCTGGCTGACGGTGCGCGAGAACATCAGCTTCGGCCTGGAAATGCAGGGCCGGCCGGAAAAGGAACGGCGCAAGCTGGTGGACGAGAAACTTGAGCTGGTGGGCCTGACCCAGTGGCGCAACAAGAAGCCCGACGAGCTCTCCGGCGGCATGCAGCAGCGCGTCGGCCTGGCCCGTGCGCTGGCCATGGACGCCGATATCCTGCTGATGGACGAACCCTTCTCCGCCCTCGACCCGCTGATCCGCCAGGGCCTGCAGGACGAGTTGCTGGACCTGCAGAAGAAACTGAGCAAGACCATCGTTTTCGTCAGCCACGACCTCGACGAAGCGCTGAAGCTGGGCAGCCGCATCGCCATCATGAAGGACGGCAAGATCATCCAGTACAGCAAGCCGGAAGAGATCGTGCTCAACCCGGCGGACGACTACGTGCGCACCTTCGTCGCCCACACCAACCCGCTCAACGTGCTGTGCGGGCGCAGCCTGATGCGCAGCCTGGACAACTGCAAGCGGGTCAATGGCTCGGTGTGCATCGACCCGGGTGGCGACTCCTGGCTCGACCTCGCCGACGGCGTGATCAAGGGTGCGCGCCAGGGTGCCAATGGCCTGGATCTGCAAAACTGGGCGCCGGGGCAGGCGGTGGAAGACCTCGGGCGCAAGCCGACCCTGGTCAGCGCCAGCATCGGCATGCGCGATGCCTTGCAGATCCGTTACCAGACCGGCAACAAGCTGGTGCTGCAGGATGACAACAAGGTGGTCGGGATCCTTGGCGACAGCGAGCTGTATCACGCGTTGCGGGGCAAGAACCACGGTTGATCATTGGGGCCTCATCGCTGGCAAGCCAGCACCCACAGGTCCGGTGCATGCCATACCTGTGGGAGCTGGCTTGCCAGCGATGAGGCCCTGAAGCACAACACATAAAATCCCGCCTATCCTGAATCGCGTGCCCCCTCTCAGGACGACCCGCACGCGATGAAACTCCCCTCCTCCTGGCGCCTCGACCTGCGCAGCCTGATGCTGGCCTTCGCCCTGTTCTCGGCCCTGGCCACCCTGGCCAACAGCCTGGCGGTAGCCTATGGCGTGCAACGCGATGCGCTGATCCAGGCCACCCTCGAAGCCAACCACGCCTACGCGGCCAAGGTCGCCTCAAGCATCGAGGCCTTTCTCAAATCGGCCCACGCCCATCTCGGCTACAGCGCGCAACAACTGGCCAACGACTTCGGCGACCCCCACCTGCTGCACGCCGAGGCCGAGCGCCTGCAAGCCCAGGACGATGACTTCAACACCCTGGTGGTCACCGATGCCCAGGGCACCGTGCTGCACAGCCATCCGCACAGCCTGATGACGGTCGGCAGCAGCCTCGACTCCGAGGAGATGCAGCGCGCCGTGGCACAGCGCAGGCCGCTGGTCAGCCATGCCTACCACTCGTCCCAGGGACGCATGATGGTGTTCATTTCCCATCCGGTATTCGACCGCGACGGCCAATTTCTCGGGGTGATCGGCGGCGCGGTGTTCATCCGCCAGGACAGCGCGCTGAGCACGCTGATCTCCAGCCATTTCCACCACGACGGCACCTTCGCCTTCGTCGCCGACAAGCACCGCCGCCTGCTCCATCACCCGGATGACACGCGCATCGGCGAAGTGCTCGACACCAGCGCCACGGTCGACGCCGCCCTGCGCGGCGAGAACGGCAGCATGGCGGTGAACAACCAGCAGGGCATACCGATGCTGGCCGGCTACGCACCGGTGACCAATGCCGACTGGGCGGTGGTCGCGCAACAGCCGCGCAGCATCGCCCTGTCGACCCTCGGCCGGCTGATGCGCGACATGTTCCTCGACCTGCTGCCGGCCAGCATCGTCGGGCTGTTGCTGCTGTGGATCGGCGCCCGCTGGATCACCCGCCCACTGCAACAACTGGCGGACAACGCCACCCACCTGTCGCAGCCCGAGACCATCGATCAGTTGAGCCGGATCAAGGCCTGGTACAAGGAGCCTGCCGCCATCCGCCAGGCGCTGATCGCCAGCGTGCGGATGATCCAGCACAAGATCGGCCGACTCAGCGAAGAGGCGCAGAGCGACCCGATGACCGGCCTGGCCAACCGCCGCGCACTGGACGCCACCCTCGCCCGCTACGACCAGACCGGGCAGCCTTACGCCGCGCTGGCGCTGGATATCGACTTCTTCAAGCGGGTCAACGACAGCTTCGGGCACGACGCCGGCGACCTGGCCCTGAAGGAAGTGGCAGCGACCATCGCCCGCCATTCCCGCAGCGGCGACCTGGCCTGCCGTGCCGGCGGCGAGGAGTTCGTGCTGTTGCTGCCAGACACCGATGTGGCCAACGCCCAGGCCATTGCCGAGCGCATCCGCGCCAGCATTGAAGCGGCGGCCATCGATGGCGTCGGCCGCATCACCCTGTCCATCGGCATCGCCTGCCGTAGCCCGCAACTGGACAGCGCCACCCAGGTGCTCAAGCAGGCCGACGACAACCTCTACCGGGCCAAGCAGACAGGGCGCAACCGCGTGGTGGCCTAGGCCATCAGGCCGCGCAGGGCCTGCCCGGCCACCTCACGCCCCTGGCGCAGCACATCGTCCTTCCACTGCGGCTCATCGACGTAGAAGGCATCCCGCAACTGGCGCTTGATGCGCTTGCGCTGCGCCGCCCCGGCCTGAGGATTGTTGTGCAGCCACTGCTCGGCGCGCAGGGCGTCGAGCACCTGCTGGCCGGGCAAGGTGCCGTATTCCAGGGTCAGGCCGGTGAACTGCGCTGGGGAGCATTCTTCCAGGGCGCTGTAGACCATCAGCCCGGTCAGCGGCACCGATACCGACTCGCCGTCCTGCGACGAGCGCACCCCGTCGCCCCACCAGCGCCGGGCGCGGGTCAGCATCGGCGAGTCGCCAGGGCCGGAGTAGATGCGTTCGCCATGGCCTTTCGGACCGAGGCCGGTGTGGATATCCAGCCAGACCAGATGCTCGCAGGCGCTGCCATGGCGGCGCACTACTTCGCGCACCGTCTGGTTGCTCCAGGTCGGCGCCACGCCGGTGTAGAACAGCCCGTCGGGGTGGCTGAACTGGCCGCCGGAAATGGCTTTCTGAAGGCGCTTGCGCCCCTTGCGCAACAAGAACGAATAGAGCCGCAGCCGGTTGCCGAACGAGGTCGGCCAGCGCTTGGGGACCATGACCGGGTGCAGTTCGGCGTAGTCCGGGTTGTGCCCGCGTGGCTGGCTGAAATCGCGGAAGTTGCGGTTGAGGTCGACGTTTTCGTGGGTCCAGCGGCGCAACCAGGAAAACCCGTACGGGTTGACCGCATGCAGGTAGACCACCGCACAGCGTGCCTCCCGGGCCTGGCGCTGGAACTCGGCGTCGCGCAGCAGGGCGATCTGCACCGCCGACCCGCAAAACCCCTCCACCCCATGACAGCCACTGGTGATCAACAGAACATGCTCGGCATCGGCGGGACCGCTGCGGGCCACGTCCAGCGCCAGTTGTTCGCCTTCCGCGCCCGGCAGCGGATGCAAGTGCGATTCGACAGGCAAACCAAGCTCGGCACAGGCCTTGAGGAAGGTCTGCCGGGCTTGGGCGTAGGTCTGGGAGAAACAGGCAGCGGACGTCATGACGGCTCCAGTCATTTTTCGCGGGATGAGGGTGCCCGGCAGGCCAGCGCACAAGGCAGGCCCGCAGGGGAAGGTCAAAGGGGAAAAGGCCGCAGGTCAGCCTGGTTGCGGCACCGCTTGCGGGCGAGGCTCGAGCGCTTCCAGTTGCTCGCGGGTCCAGGCCGGGCGCACCAGCCACAGGCCCAGCAGGCTGGAGATCAGGATCGCCACGCCGATCAGCGCCAGCGACGCCTCGAAGCCATGGGCGATATCACCACCCTTGCTGGCGATCATCTGCCCCACCATCCAGGGCGCGAGCATGCCGGCGCTGGTCAGGCCGCCGATATGGATCGACAGCATCGAGCCGCGCCGGGCCTCGGGGGCGATGTAGGCGACGATGGTGTTGGCGAAGGTCGGCAGCAGGTTGATCAGCACCGCACCGACGGCGTACAGCGCCAGGGTCGCAGCGAGGTGGCCGTGGGCCTGGCTCATCAGCACGAAGGCCAGCCCGGCGACCAGGCAGCAGGCCAGCGGCAGCGCCACCATCGCCTGCTGCACCGAGGCGCCGCGCTTCAGGGCGCGCTGGGACAGGGCCGAGACCAGCAGGTTGCACAGGATCACCGCGAGGGTGACGCACATCACCGTGTAGCCGGCCTGCATCGGGGTCAGGCCGAGGCCCTTTTGCAGGTACACCGGTACCCAGCTGTAGACCAGGGCATTGGGCAGGTAGCCGACGAAGCCGACCAGGGTGATGCAGAGGAAGGTGCGGTTGAGCAGCAGGCGACGATAGCCAGGCAGCGGGCCGTCGGGAGCCGCGGCCGGCGCATCGCTGTGCGAACCCTCGCGACCGAACGCCAGCCACAGCAGCATCCACACCAGACCGAGTGCCGCCAGGGCCAGGTAGGCCATGCGCCAGCCGACCTGGGCGATCATGAACGGCAGGCTGACGGCGGCGAGAATGGCGCCGAGCATGATCGACACCTGGATCAGCGACGACGGCATTACCCGCTCGGTCGGGCCGAACCACTTGAAGCAGGCGTGCTGGGTCACCGCCGTGCCCGGCCCGGTGCCGGCACCGAGCAGCAGGCGGCTGGCAACCAGGGCCATGAAAGTGCTGCTGACGCTGACCAGCAGCTGCGAAACCATCCACACCAGCGACATGCCCACCAGGATCCAGCGGCTGGGGAACCGGTTGGCGAGAAAGCCCACGGCGACGCCGGAGAGCGAATACAGGAAGAAGAACGCACTGCCGATAAAGCCGAATTCGGCCGGGGTCAGTTTCAGCTCTTCGATGATCTGCGCGCCGGCGAAGGCGAAGATGCTTTTGTCCAGCACGCTGATGACCATCACGCTCATCAGCAGCACCAATACGAGGTTACGTCGGGAGAACGGCATGCAGGGGTTCCTCCAGTGGTCAGGCGGGCAGGATGCCGCAGGCACCGGGCGCTGAATAATGATCTATGGGCATGCTTATCAGGGTTGGTTATCGAGGGGCGAGCGCAGGGTGCTCGGGTGTTTGAAGGCGTAGAGGATGTCGTCGACCATGATCTGGGTTTCCCGGGTCATCAGCTCGGGCGGGCGGCACACCAGGGAGATATCGGTGCCCGGCACGTGTTCGGCGATCGACAGCATGTCGAGGTTGCCCGAGACCACCGGCAGGTCGAACACCCGCCGCGACCAGGAGCTCACCGCATCGGTGGTGGCCGCCAGTTCCGCGTAGAGCACCACCGAAGCGCAGACCAGGATGCGTTTGGGCGGGGTGATGCCGTATTCCTCGAACATGCGCCCGGCCAGGGAGCTTTCCAGGGCGTCGGGCAGCAGCCATTCGAGATCGAGCAGGTCACCGAGGGAGCGTGCCTTGGACAGCGGATGGCCCTTGCGCACCGCCAGGGTGGTGGGCTGGGCGTAGAGTTCATGCCATTCGAAGCCTTCGACGCTGCGCGACGGCGGGTGCGAGGTCAGGGCCAGGTCGAGCAGGCCCTCGCGCAATCCTTCGAGGAGCTTGGCCGGACGTAGCTCGTGGATCTGCAACTGCACCTTGGGGTAGCGCTTGCGGTAGCTGAGGATGCAGGCGGCGAACTGCTGACTGGGGGTGACCGGTGAAACACCGATGGTCACCTGGCCGTCCATGGTGCCCTTGAGGGTTTCGATTTCGTCGCGGGCGCGGCGCACTTCCTCCACCACCAGGCGGGCGCGGCGCACCAGGTGTTCGCCGTAGGAGGTCGCGGTGATGCCGCGATTGGAGCGCACCAGCAGCGGCACGCCGAGTTCCGACTCCAGTTCCTTGATGCTCTTGGACAGGGCCGGCTGGGAGATATGCAGCAGGCGCGAGGCCTCCTGGATGCTGCCGCTTTCGCAGATGGCGACGATGGCACGCAGTTGATGCAACTTCATGGGCATTCACCAGAAACGGGAAGGGGCGCACTAGAGCAAGGATCAGGGCGGAAAGCAAAGGCCCGGCTGTCGGGTGGTGGTGTTTGTGCTGGCCCCATCGCCGGCAACGCCGGCTCCCACAGAGACCGCGCCGAGCACAGATGCTATGGCTGGTCCAGAACCCTGTGGGAGCTGGCGTTGCCAGCGATGAGGCCATCAGCCTCAACGAATCCCGGTAGCCCTCAAGGCATTCGGGGTGAAGTCCTTGCTGCTGGCGTTCTGCGAGAAGTCGTAGCTGTCCTTCTTCTCTTCGTTGCGCAGGCCCGAGACGGTGTAGCGGCCACTGATCACGTCGTAGTGGGTTTCGGCGGTCAGCCAGGGGAACTGCTGGTCATAGAAGAACCGCGCATGCCCTTCCGAGACCCGCCACAGGTTGCCACGCCCGTCGTAGGCATCGGCCTCGGCGATCTGCCAGCTGTCCTCGTCGATGTACAGGTCGCGCTTGCTGTAGATATGCCGGCTGCCTTCCTTGAGGGTCGCCACCACGTGCCAGACCCGGTGCAGCTCGTAGCGGGTGTGCTCGGGGTTGAGGTGGCCCGGGCGAATGATGTCGTCGTACTTGAGCGTCGGCGAATCCAGGGCGTAGCTGTTGTAGGGGATGTAGATCTCCTTCTTGCCCACCAGTTGCCAGTCGTAGCGGTCCGGCGCGCCGTTGAACATGTCGAAGTCGTCGTAGGTGCGCATGCCTTCGGCGCCGGGGCTGTCGTAGCCCACTTGCGGCGCACGGCGCACGCGGCGCTGGCCGGCGTTGTACATCCAGGCCATGCGTGGCTCGGCGACCTGGTCGAGGGTTTCCAGCACCAGCATCACGCTGCCCGCCCGGCGCGGCGGCGAGAGGATCTCCTGGCGGAAGTAGAACAGGATGTTCTGCATCTTCTGCGCGTCGTAGTCCTTCAGGCCGAAGGGGAAGGCGAACTGCTCCTTCATCATGCTGACGGTGTAGGTGCCGTTGTCCTGCGGGTTCATCTGCGCGGTGTTGCGCAGGATCGACACGCCGCGGTAGCGGGTGATGTGGTTCCAGATCACTTCCAGGCCGCTCTGCGGGATCGGGAAGGGAATCGACATATTGAAGTCTTTGAGGCCGTTACCGCCCTCGGCGAGGGTGGTGCGGGTGGCGTTTTCCTTGACCGCGGCGAACACCTTGGGCGGCAGGGTGACGCTGCGGTGGGTGGTGTACACCGGGATGCGGTAGGTCTCGGGGAAGCGCTTGAACATCGCCAGCTGGCCGGGGGTCAGGCGCGCCTTGTACTGCTCGGCATTCTGCGCGGTGATGACGAACAGCGGCTTTTCAGCGGCGTACGGGTTGGGAATGAAACCACCGGCATCCACCGCGCCGGTGCTGGCCGGCAGGCCGCCGTTCCAGGCCGGGATGCTGCCGTCGGCATTGCCGGCTTTTTCGGCACCGATGGGGGTGAGGTCCTGGCCCAGGCGCGCAGCCTGCTGCTCGGACACCGCCGCCATCACCTGGCTGGCCAGCAGGCCGAGGACCAGGCCGCCAGCACGGATCAACGAATTGCGAATCATGTTCTACCTCCGGAACTGCGGGCGTCAGAAACTCACGCCCAGGCTGACGGCGAGGAAATCGCGGTCGGTGTTGGTGTTGAAGTCGCCGCCGAAGTAATCGGTGTAACTGACGCTCAGGTTGTAGCGGCTCAGGTATTCGGCATCGACGCCGACGCTGACCGACTTGTCGCCTTCGTTGAAGGTCGGGCCGTAGCCTTCCACGTCATGGGCGAAGGACAGGTTCGGACGCAGGACCACGCCACCGATCAGGTCGGCGTATTCCAGCCCGGCGCGCAGGCGGTAGCCCCAGGAGTCGGCGGTGTAGAAGCCTTTGCTGGTGCACTGGTCGGGGTTGGCCGAGTTGGCCGTCTGGGTGCACAGGGCATTGCCGGAGATCCCGCCCAGCAGCGGTGCACTGCCGGCGCTGGCCAACTGGCCGTTGCCGTAGACACTGCTGCGGCCGAAGCGCAGGTCGGAGCCGTCGGTGGCGCCGAGGTCAGCGATATGGCTGTAGCCGATCTCGCCCACCAGGGTCAGGCGGTCGGCGCCGATAAAGGTCAACTGGTCGATGGTGCGGGTGAAGGTGACCTGGGCCTGGGTGAACGGCTTGCGCACATAGCCGTTGATCTGCGAGCCGTAGGCCGAGCTGGCGAAGCCGGTGGAGAAGATCGGCAGGCCGGCGTTGACCAGCGGGTTGGTGGCGGCGGCGCCGAGGGTCGCCGCCGCCGATACGTCGCTGGCGTTGAGCGACATCGGCATGTTCGGCCGGTAGCTGATTTCCCCGGCTACCGCCGTGGCGCCCATCGTGGTGCTGAAGCTCAGGCCATAGAGACGGATGTCTTCCGGGTATTCCAGGTAATAGCGGGCGGTGCTGACCCCGCCGCGCCCGGCCAGGCCGCCGACCGGGTCGACCAGCGCGCCACGACCGACGGTCCAGGTGCTGGTCGGGGTGCGGCTGTGGTAGTTCATGGCATAGAAACCGAACTCGGTGTCGTTCAGTTCCGGCACCATCCAGCGCAGGGCCACGCCGAACTGGCCGCCGTCACGCGCGTCCTTGTCGTTCAGCCGCGGCACGTAGCCGTAGCCGCCGAGCACGCCGGTGCCGTTGATATCGCGGTCAAAGTCGCTGCCGTTGATCGCCATGTTGGTGTCGCAGCCCTTGGCCGCCACATCGCTGCTGAAGAAAGTGCCGCAGTTGTCGGCGACGCTCTTTTCCCATTGCAGCTGGTAGAAGGTCTCGATGGACAGGTTGTCGGTCAGGCCCTGGTTGAAATACAGCATGCTCACCGGGATCAGCGCTTCCTTGACCTCGGAGCCGGGCCGGCGCAGGGCCGAGACGTCTACCGGGTTGATGCTGTTGATGCCGTTCTGGATAAAGCTGCTTTCGCCCCAGCTGACCACCTGGCGACCGGCGCGCACGGTGCCGGGCAGGTCGCTGATGCTGTAGTTGTGGTAGACGAAGGCGTCGAGCAATTGCACGCCCGAGGACTTGGCGGCGTTGTCGGTATGGCTGTCGTCGATGTCGTAGAGCGGGCGGTGTTCGTCCTTGAGCTCGAAGTCGTACCAGTACTTGCCGCGCAGGAACACGCCGCTGTCGCCGTACTTCAGCTCCAGGTCGTGGATGCCCTTGAAGATCTTCGAGAAGGTCTCGCCCTTCTTGAAGTTCAGGCGGCCGTCGTCCGAAGTCTGGGTCGACGCAGTGCCGCCGTTGCGGCTGCCGATAAAGGCCTTGTCCGGATTGGCCATGCCCCAGCTGGCGCCGATGGACAGGGTCGAATCGAAACGACCCTCGATTTCCCCGATATTGAAAGTGGCGGCCTGGGCGCTGGCTGCGCCGAGTGCCAGGCTGACGGCCAGTGGCACTGCACGAGGCCGCAGGACCGCGGTGTGGTTTGTTGTTCTTTTCATGGTGCTCTGCGCCTTGAACCTGCTGTTCATGTGAAAGCCATCCCCGCGGCGCGCCGTTGCCGGACGCCGGGCGGGATGCATGGTAAGCAGCGAGTCACAACGCCGGCCTCTGAAAAAAAGTGATGCCCATAGCCAAATGCACAGGTGGCGCCGGGCCGATAACCGCAGGCTATGGCGATGAAGCGGATTCAGTACGGGACGCGGCGGGGCTTGCCCTAGAGTCCCGGCAGTTTCCTCCCTGGCGAGATCCCCCATGAAAATTGCCCTGACCGGCGACAGCATCCTGCAACGCCGCCTGCACAGCCGTGCCGACCAGACCGTCAGCCCGCTGTTCGACCTGATCCGCGCGGCGGATGTCAGCTTCACCAACCTTGAAGTGCTGCCCAACGACTTCGCTGGCGACCCGGCCCTGGAAAGCGGCGGCTCGCATTTCGGCGCACCGGCCTGGGTGCTGGACGAACTGGTCGAGGGCGGTTTCGACCTGTTTTCCACCGCCAACAACCACAGCCTCGACTACGGCATCAGCGGCCTGCACGCGGCCCACGAACAACTGCGCAAGCGCGAGCTGCTGTTCGCCGGCACCGGGCGCAACCTGGAAGAAGCGCGGCGTCCGGTGTACTGCACCAAGCCGGCGGGCACCGTGGCCCTGCTGGCGTGCAGTTCCACCTACGGCAAGGGCCAGGAAGCCAGCGACCAGAGCCGCGACATGCCCGGCCGCCCGGGCCTCAACCCGCTGGGCTACGACACCCTGCACGAAGTCAGCACCGAGCAGATGGAGCAGGTGCGCCGGCTGATCGCCGACCTCGGCCTGGACAGGCTGTACCAGGGCGCGGTCGACCTCGGCTTCGCCCATCCCCTGCCCGACCCGTCGTTGCAGGTGTTCGGCCCCTTCACCCCGCTGCTGTTCCGCGAAGGCGCGCACACTCGCCTGCGCACCCTGGCGCGCAAGAAGGACATGGACGGCATCCTGCGCTGGGTCGAGGAAGCGCGGCTGACCTCGGACATCGTCATGGTCAGCCTGCATGCCCACGAACTGGGCTACAACGACCAGGGCGAATGGGACCTGGAAGCGCCGGCGGAATTCATCCAGCCGGTGGCGCGCAGGCTGATCGATGCCGGGGTCGATATCGTGGTCGGCCATGGTCCGCATCTGCTGCGCGGCATGGAGCTGTACCAGGGCAAGCCGATCTTCTACAGCCTGGGCAATTTCATCGGGCAGAACGAGCTGGTCGAACGGTTGCCGGTGGACAGTTATGACCAGTTCCGCGTGGACCGGCAGCAGACGCCATCGAAGGTGTTCCTGCAACGCACGCGCAACGACACCCGCAGCTTCCCGTCGGATTCGCGGTTCTGGGAGAGCATCGTGCCGGTGTGCACGTTCGAGGGGAGGAAGCTGACCGGGATCGAGTTGCATCCGGTGAGTTTGGGGCTGGGTGAGGCGATTCACCGGCGCGGGCGGCCGAGGCTGGCCGAGGGGGAGCAGGCGGTGGGGATTCTGGAGCGGTTTGCGGCGTTGTCTCGGGGCTATGAAACTCGCCTGGAGATTCAGGAGGGCATAGCCCGGGTGCTGCTCTGAATGATTTTCTGGGTTCACTGGCCTCATCGCTGGCAATGCCAGCTCCCACAGATTTTGCGGTGCACGCAATCCCTGTGGGAGCCGGCGTTGCCGGCGATGAGGCCAGCAGCACCAACACAAAAAGAAAGGGCCTGAATCGGCCCTTTCTTCACATCAGCTGTAAACCCGACCCAACAACTGCCGGTGGCTTTCGAACTGATCCAGCACATCCCGGGTGATCTGGTCCGGGGTGAAGCCCATCAGGTCGTATTCCTGACTGCCGTTGTGCAGGTACACCTCGGCGCGGTAGAAGCGCTGGCGCACGTCGCTTTCGCCTTCCACCGGCGCTTCGCTCGGCGCGGCGAGGTAGCCGTCCAGGCTGACTTCATAGACGAACGGGTTGCCCTCTTCCATGGTCACCCGCAGGCCCATCGACGAACGCGACTGACCCACCCGGGTTTCCACTTCCAGGCCCATGCTGCGCAGTTGCTCGGCAGCTTCCTTGAGTGCCGGGCTGACCTGCTTGTCCATGAAGCGCTGGACCATCGCCTGGGTCGGCTGCAAATCCAGCTGGCTCAGGCGCTCGCTGAAGCCGCGACGACCACGGGCGGCCAGTTCGGCCTGCTCCTGCTCGACCTGGGCATCCTGCTTCATAGCCTTGTACAGACCGAACATGAACACCACCAGCACCACCGAGAACGGCAGGCCGGCCAGCACCACCATGGTCTGCATGGCTTCGAAGTTGCCGGCGAAGAGCAGGCCGACGGTGACCAGGGTGATGATTGCCGACCAGAGGATCCGCAGCCAGTGCGGCGCGTCTTCGTCGACGTTGCCGCCCTTGCACGACAGGTTGGCCATCATCACTGCACCGGAGTCGGCCGGGGTGAGGAACAGCACGAAGCCGACGAACACCGCGACACCGACCACGATCTTGGCCGCCGGGAAGTGCTCCAGCAGTTGGTAGATCGACATCGACGGCTGTTCCAGGGCCGTGCGGCCCAGTTCCACGGCGCCCTGGTTGATCACCAGGTCCAGCGCGGTGTTACCGAAGATCGACAGCCAGGCCAGAGTGAAGCCCAGCGGAATCAGCAGGACGCCAGCGACCAGTTCCTTGACGGTACGGCCACGGGAAATCCGCGCGATGAACATGCCGACGAACGGGCCCCAGGAAATCCACCAGGCCCAGTAGAACACGGTCCACAGGCCCAGCCAGCGCTCGGACTTGGCGCCGTCGCCTTCGTAGACGTAGAGGTCGAAGGTCTTCAGCACCACGCCGTTGAGGTAGTCGCCGATGTTCTGCACGAAGCCGTTGAGCAGGTGCAGGGTCGGGCCGTTGAGCAGGACGAACAGCAGCAGGCCGCTGAACAGCAGGATGTTCAGGTTGGACAGGCGGCGGATGCCGTTTTCCACACCGGACACCGCGGCGATGGTCGCCACCGTGCTCATCACCAGGATCACGATCAACAGGTTGGTGTTGTTGTGCTCCATGCCGAACAGGTATTCCAGGCCGGACGATACCTGCATCGAGCCGATGCCGAGGTTGGTCACCAGGCCGAGCAGGGTCACGAACATGCCGAAGATATCGACCATGTGCCCGGCCGCGCCCTTGACCCAACGCTCGCCGACCAGCGGATACAGCGCCGAGCGCAGGGCCAGCGGCTGGTTGTGACGGTAGGCGAAGTAAGCCACGGCGAGGCCGACCAGGGCGTAGATCGCCCAGCCATGCAGGCCCCAGTGGAGGAAGGTCAGTTGCAGGCCGTGACGCGCCGATTCCAGGCTGGCCGGGGCGCCTTCAGGCGGGTTGAAGTAGTGATCCAGCGGCTCGGACGCGCCGAAGTACAGCAGCGAGATACCGATGCCCGAAGAAAACAGCATGCCGGCCCAGGCGCCGTAGCTGAAGTCCGGCTTGTCGTCCTTGCCGCCCAGCTTGAGGTTGCCGTAGCGGGAGAAGGCGATGGCGATGACGAACAGCAGGTAGCCGCCGATCACCAGCATGTAGTACCAGCCGAAGCTGCGCGACAGCCAGGCCTGGGCCTGGCCGAGCACTTGGCCGGCGGTTTCGGGAACTGCGATCAGCAAGGCAGTCAACAACAGGATCAGCAGCGTCGAGGTGAAAAACACCACGCTGTTGACCCGGACCCTCTCGGCGGGGGTCTTTATCAGGGAGGCAGAACTCATTGCACGGATGCTCCAGGCGGTGCGTGAGAAAAAGTGAAACGACCTGTCCACCCGCGCAATTGGTGCAATAGCCCTATTGCGACAGGTGTTATAAAAGCACCTTGAAAAACCGTGATCCCTAATCGAATGCCGTTGAACACCAATCCAAAGCCCCGGCTCGAGGGCTCTGCCACGCGGTTCCAGGCGTGGGCAGGATTTGTGCAACGTTGCGTCTGTGCGCGTGAAACAACCTTGTTTTACGGGGGTGAACGTCTTTTCGGGGTGCCAATTCGTGTCCGCTGACCGGCCCAAAATCCCGTCAATGGTACAAATTGTCGCAGAGCTTATTCTTTGTTGATTGAACGTTCAATCAAAACAAAATAGACTGGCCTTCGCCGAGTCAGCCGCTTGTCGTCTGCTCGCAGGCCTGAGGAGATTTGCAAGATGCCCAAGGTCGGTATGCAACCCATTCGCCGCCAGCAGTTGATCGAAGCCACCTTGACGGCTATCGACCAGGTCGGCATGGGGGACGCCAGCATTGCGCTGATCGCCCGTTTGGCCGGTGTGTCGAATGGCATCATCAGTCACTACTTTCGGGACAAGAACGGCCTGATCGCAGCGACCATGCAGTATTTGATGACGGTATTGAGCGAGGGCGTCGCCGCCCGTCGCCAGGCACTCACGGACAACAGCCCGCGCGCCCACCTGCAGGTGATCATCGAAGGCAACTTCGACGCCAGCCAGGTCAACGGCCCGGCAATGAAAACCTGGTTGGCGTTCTGGGCCACCAGCATGCACCAGCCGTCCTTGCACAGGTTGCAGCGGATCAACGATCACCGCCTGTATTCCAACCTGTGCTGCCAGTTCCGCCGTGCCCTGCCGCTGCCCGAAGCACGCAGCGCGGCCCGCGGCCTGGCAGCGTTGATCGACGGTCTGTGGCTGCGCGGTGCGCTGTCGGGAGACGCCTTCGATACCAACCAGGCGCAGCAAATCGCTTACGAATACATGGATCTACAACTGGCGAAACAGACGAGCCCGGACACACAGACCCAGGCCTCTGCCACCCCGCGCACCGCCTCCCGCAAGCATTCGGGAGCGACCGCCGGCTAGCCAAATCACATTGCACTTGCGAGGACACTATGGCCCGTTTCGAAACGCAAAAACTCTACATTGATGGTGGTTATGTCGACGCTGGCAGCGATGCCACCTTCGAAGCCATCAACCCGGCCAACGGCGAAGTCCTCGCCCATGTGCAACGCGCTACCCAGGCCGACGTCGAACGCGCCGTGGAAAGCGCCGAGCGCGGCCAGAAAGTCTGGGCCGCGATGACCGCCATGCAGCGTTCGCGCATCCTGCGCCGCGCCGTCGACATCCTGCGCGAGCGCAACGACGAACTGGCCGCCCTGGAAACCCTGGACACCGGCAAGTCCTACTCGGAAACCCGCTACGTCGACATCGTCACCGGCGCCGACGTGCTGGAGTACTACGCCGGCCTGATCCCGGCCATCGAAGGCGAGCAGATCCCGCTGCGCGAATCGTCCTTCGTCTACACCCGCCGCGAGCCGCTGGGCGTCACCGTCGGTATCGGCGCGTGGAACTACCCGATCCAGATCGCCCTGTGGAAATCCGCCCCGGCCCTGGCCGCCGGCAACGCGATGATCTTCAAGCCGAGCGAAGTCACCTCGCTGACCACCCTGAAACTGGCCGAGATCTACACCGAAGCCGGCCTGCCGGACGGCGTGTTCAACGTCCTGACCGGCAGCGGCCGCGAAGTCGGCACCTGGCTGACCGAGCACCCGCGCATCGAGAAAGTCTCCTTCACCGGCGGCACCACCACCGGCAAGAAGGTCATGGCCAGCGCCTCCAGCTCGTCGCTGAAGGAAGTGACCATGGAACTGGGCGGCAAGTCGCCGCTGATCATCTGCGAAGACGCCGACCTGGATAAAGCGGCCGACATCGCCATGATGGCCAACTTCTACAGCTCCGGTCAGGTCTGCACCAACGGCACCCGCGTGTTCGTTCCGGCATCGATGAAAGCTGCTTTCGAAGCGAAGATCGTTGAACGTGTCGCCCGCATCCGCGTCGGCAACCCGGAAGACGAGAACACCAACTTCGGCCCGCTGGTCAGCTTCCCGCACATGGAAAGCGTCCTGTCGTACATCGCCAAGGGCAAGGAAGAAGGTGCCCGCGTCCTGTGCGGCGGCGAGCGTCTGACCGAAGGTGAATTCGCCAAGGGCGCCTTCGTTGCGCCGACCGTGTTCACCGACTGCCGCGACGACATGACCATCGTCAAGGAAGAGATCTTCGGCCCGGTAATGAGCATCCTCAGCTACGAAACCGAAGAAGAAGTGATCCGCCGCGCCAACGACACCGAATACGGCCTGGCCGCCGGCGTGTGCACCAACGACATCGCCCGCGCCCACCGCATCATCCACAAGCTGGAAGCCGGTATCTGCTGGATCAACGCCTGGGGCGAGTCGCCGGCGGAAATGCCGGTCGGTGGCTACAAGCAATCCGGCGTCGGCCGCGAGAACGGCGTCAGCTCGCTGGCCCAGTACACCCGCATCAAGTCGGTCCAGGTCGAGCTGGGCAACTACAACTCGGTGTTCTAAGCCGCCCGTTGTAGCCGCGCCCGGTCCCTGCCGACCGGGCGCCTCCCCGCTTTCCCACCTGCCCGCCCAAGAGGGAACAGAACATGTCCTCGCATATTTTCGACTACATCATCGTCGGTGCCGGCTCGGCCGGTAACACCCTGGCCACCCGCCTGACCGAAGACGAAGGCGTCACCGTCCTGCTGCTGGAAGCCGGCGGCCCGGACTACCGCGCCGACTTCCGTACCCAGATGCCCGCCGCCCTGGCCTTCCCGCTGCAGGGCCGCCGCTACAACTGGGCCTACGAGACCGATCCGGAGCCGCACATGGACGGCCGCCGCATGGAATGCGGTCGCGGCAAGGGCCTGGGTGGCTCGTCGCTGATCAACGGCATGTGCTACATCCGCGGCAACGCCATGGACTTCGATGGCTGGGCCAAGCTGCCAGGCCTGGAAGACTGGACCTACCTCGACTGCCTGCCGTATTTCCGCAAGGCGGAAACCCGTGACATCGGCCCGAACGACTACCACGGCGGCGAAGGCCCGGTCAGCGTGGCCACGCCCAAAGCCGGCAACAACCCGCTGTTCCACGCCATGGTCGAGGCCGGCGTGCAGGCCGGTTACCCGCGCACCGAAGACCTCAACGGCTACCAGCAGGAAGGCTTCGGCCCGATGGACCGCAGCGTGACCAAGAACGGCCGCCGCTCCAGCACCGCTCGCGGCTACCTGGACACTGCCAAGAAGCGTCCGACCCTGACCATCGTCACCCACGCCCTGACCGACCGCGTGCTGTTCGAAGGCAAGCGTGCCGTTGGCGTGACCTACCTGGTCGGCTCCAGCGAAGAGCGCGTCGAAGCCCGTGCGCGCAAGGAAGTCATCGTCTGCTCCGGCGCCATCGCCTCGCCGCAACTGCTGCAACGCTCCGGCGTCGGCGCCCGCGCCCTGCTGGAAAGCTTCAACATCCCGGTAGTGCATGACCTGCCGGGCGTCGGCGAGAACCTCCAGGACCACCTGGAGCTGTACCTGCAATACGCCTGCACCCAGCCGGTGTCGCTGTACCCGTCGCTGCTGTGGTGGAACCAGCCGGCCATCGGTGCCGAATGGCTGTTCAACGGCACCGGCATCGGCGCGAGCAATCAGTTCGAGGCTGGCGGTTTCATCCGTACCCGTCCGGAATTCGAATGGCCGAACATCCAGTACCACTTCCTGCCGGTGGCGATTAACTACAACGGCTCGAACGGCGTTAAGGAACACGGCTTCCAGGCACACATGGGTTCGATGCGTTCGCCAAGCCGCGGCCGGATCCAGCTGAAGTCCCGCGACCCGCGCCAGCACCCGAGCATCCTGTTCAACTACATGGCCACCGAGCAGGACTGGCAGGAATTCCGCGACGGCATCCGCCTGACCCGCGAAATCATGGCCCAGCCGGCGCTGGACGCCTACCGCGGCCGCGAGATCAGCCCGGGCGAGCACGTGCAGACGGACGAAGAGCTGGACAAGTTCATCCGCGAACACGCCGAGACCGCGTTCCACCCGTCCTGCTCGTGCAAGATGGGCGAGGACGACATGGCGGTGGTCGATGGCCAGGGCCGTGTGCACGGGATGGAAGGTCTGCGGGTGGTCGATGCGTCGATCATGCCGATCATCATCACCGGCAACCTCAACGCAACGACGATCATGATCGCCGAGAAAATCGCCGACAAGATCCGCAATCGCCAGCCGCTGGCGCGTAGTACTGCCAAGTACTATGTCGCCAATGGTGCGCCGGTGAAGGGCAAGGCCATGCGCGAAGTGTGATGGTGGCAGTGCCGGCCTAATCGCTGGCAATGCCAGCTCCCACAAGGTTCTGCGGTGCACGCGGTCACTGTGGGAGCCGGCGTTGCCGGCGATGAGGCCAGCACAGGCAACACATCAAAAGGCACCTGACCCAGGTGCCTTTTTTACATCTGCGGAAACGCTTTACAGCCTGCCAATTCATCAGGTTAGAATCGGTTGGCACGCGACCTGCTTATCAATCAGGTCTCCTTTCCGCGATGTCCCCCCGGAGTACTGCCTTTGGATGCGAGCACCATCAACAGCCTGTTCCTCATCGGCTCATTGCTGGTAGGCGCAAGTATCCTGGTCAGCTCGCTGTCGTCGCGTCTGGGCATCCCCATTCTGGTCATCATCCTCGCCGTCGGCATGGTCGCCGGGGTCGATGGTGGCGGCATCATCTTCAACAACTATCCGGTCGCCTACCTGGTCGGCAACCTCGCCCTCGCCGTCATCCTGCTCGACGGCGGTATGCGTACTCGCGTCGCGAGCTTCCGCGTGGCACTGTGGCCGGCGCTGTCGCTGGCTACCGTTGGCGTGCTGATCACCACCGGCCTGACCGGCATGGCCGCCGCCTGGCTGTTCGACCTGAACCTGATCCAGGGCCTGCTGATCGGCGCCATCGTCGGCTCCACCGACGCCGCTGCGGTGTTCTCCCTGCTCGGCGGCAAGGGCCTCAACGAACGGGTCAGTGCCAGCCTGGAGATCGAATCCGGCAGCAACGACCCGATGGCGGTGTTCCTCACCGTGACCCTGATCGACATGATCGCCAGCGGCCAGACCGGCCTGCACTGGAGCCTGCTGCTGCACCTGGTGCGCGAGTTCGGCATCGGTGGCGTACTCGGCCTTGGCGGCGGCTGGCTGATGCTGCAACTGGTCAACCGCATGAACCTGGCCGGCGGCCTGTATCCGATCCTGGTGATCGCCGGCGGCCTGGTCATCTTCGCCCTGACCAACGCCCTGCACGGCAGCGGCTTCCTCGCCGTCTACCTGTTCGGCCTGGTCCTCGGCAACAGGCCGATCCGCAGCCGCCACGGCATGCTGCATATGCTCGACGGCATGGCCTGGCTGGCACAGATCGGCATGTTCCTGGTCCTCGGCCTGCTGGTCACCCCCCACGACCTGCTGCCGATCGCCCTGCCGGCCCTGGCCCTGGCGCTGTGGATGATCCTCGTCGCCCGGCCGCTGTCGGTGGTTGCCGGCCTGCTGCCATTCAAGGCCTTCCACGGCCGCGAGAAGGCGTTCATTTCCTGGGTCGGCCTGCGCGGCGCGGTACCGATCATTCTTGCCGTGTTCCCGTTGATGGCCGGGCTGCCCCAGGCCCAGCTGTACTTCAACCTGGCGTTCTTCATCGTGCTGGTTTCGCTGCTGGTGCAGGGCACCAGCCTGCCGTGGGTCGCACGTCTGCTGAAAGTGACCGTACCGCCGGACCCGGCGCCGATCTCCCGTTCGGCCCTGGAAGTCCATGTCACCAGCGAGTGGGAGCTGTTCGTCTATCGCCTCGGCGCCGAGAAATGGTGCATCGGCGCTGCCCTGCGCGAGCTGAAAATGCCCGAAGGCACCCGTATCGCCGCCCTGTTCCGTGGCCAGCAACTGCTCCATCCGTCGGGTAGTACGGTGCTGGAAGTGGGCGATCTGCTCTGCGTGATCGGCCACGAACACAACCTGCCGGCCCTCGGCAAGCTGTTCAGCCAGGCGCCGCAACGTGGCCTGGACCTGCGCTTCTTCGGCGACTTCGTCCTCGAAGGTGACGCTGAACTGGGCGCCGTAGCCGCGTTGTACGGCCTGCAGCTGGACGGCCAGGATCCGCATATGCCGCTGGCCCGCTTCATCCAGCAGAAGGTCGGGGGCGCGCCAGTCGTCGGTGACCAGATCGAGTGGAACAACACGACATGGACTGTTGCACTTATGGAAGGGAACAAGATTCAGAAAGTGGGGATCAAATTCCCCGAAGGTAGCCGTCCAGGCCCTGGGTTGTTCCTCTAAACTTCATTCCAACTTCCTCTGCGGTTGTACGAACTTTCTGCCTATGTCCCTGCGCACACTTGCCTGCACAGCCCTTCTCGGGCTGTGCCTGTCGTTCACCTCCGCCTTCGCCGCGGAGCCACCCAGCACCGAGAGCGTCCAGCAAAGCCTCGACAAGATCGCCGACCGCAAGCTGCCGGAAGCCGACCAGAAGGCGCTGCAACAGGTGCTGGAGCAGACCCTCGGCTTCCTCGCCAGCCGTGATGACTACAGCAAGCGCCTCGCCGCGCTGAAGCAGCAACTGGCCGACGCGCCCAAACTGACCACCGAGAGCCAGCGCGAACTGGCCCGCCTGCTGGCCACCAAGCCGGCGCCGGTGGCCCAGCGCTACGCCAGCCAGAGCGTGCCGCAGCTGGAGCAACTGCTCTCCGAACGCACCACCGAACAGGGCGAACTGCAAAAATCCCTGTCCGAAGCCAACAGCCTGATCATCAATTCCCAGACCCGCCCCGAACGGGCGCAGTCCGAGATCGGCATCAACCAGACCCGCACCCAGCAGATCAACACCACCCTCAAGCTCGGCAAGGACGGCAGCAAGGCCCTCTCCGCCGACCAGCGCAACCAGCTCAACGCCGAACTGGCCTCGCTCAACGCCCTGACCCTGCTGCGCCGCCAGGAACTGGCCGGCAACAGCCTGCTGCAAGACCTCGGCAACGCCCAGCACGACCTGCTGATGGAACGCGCCGCGCGCCTGGAACAGGAAATCCAGGACCTGCAGACCCTGATCAACGAAAAGCGCCTGGCCCAGTCGCAGAAGACTGTCACCGAGCAGTCCCTGGAAGCGCAGAAGGCCGGTGGCAGCACCCTCCTGGCCACCGAAAGCGCGGCCAACCTCAAGCTCTCCGACTACCTGCTGCGCAGCACCGACCGTCTCAACGAAGTCACCCAGCAGAACCTCAAGGCCAAGCAGCAACTCGACAGCCTGACCCAGGCCGACCAGGCCCTGGACGAGCAGATCAACGTGCTCAAGGGCAGCCTGCTGCTGTCGAAGATCCTCTACAAACAGAAGCAGGCCCTGCCGCACCTGAAGCTGGACCGCGACCTGGCCGACCAGATCGCCGATATCCGCCTGTACCAGTTCGAGGTCAACCAGCAGCGCGAGCTGATCAGCAGCCCGAGCCAGTACGTCGACAAGCTCCTGGAAAACCAGACCGCCGACCAGGCCACCCCGGAACTGCGCAAGGCCCTGCTGGAAGTGGCGATCACCCGCGCCGACCTGCTGGAGCGGCTGAACCGCGAGTTGAGCGCCTTGCTCAACGAATCGATCACCCTGCAACTGAACCAGAAGCAACTGGTCAGCACCGCGCAAAACCTGCGCGCGACCCTCGACGAGCAGATGTTCTGGATCCCCAGCAACAAGCCGCTGGACCTGGAATGGCTGCGGACCATGCCCGATCGCTTGCAGAAGCAGGTCACCAGCCTGCCCTGGGGCTCGGGCATCGCCGAGCTGGCCGACGGCCTGCTGGAGCGACCGCTGCTGTTCCTGCCGTTGCTGCTGATGATCGGCGCCCTGCTCTGGCGGCGCACCTACCTGTACACGCAGCTGCGCAAGGTGCACAGCGATGTCGGTCACTTCAAGCGCGACAGCCAGTGGCACACGCCCCAGGCGATCCTGATCAATATCCTCCTGGCCCTGCCGCTGGCCCTGCTCCTGGCCCTGTGCAGCTACGCCCTGCAGATCGACGCCCGCGGGCAGAACGCCAACCTCGGCGCCGCCCTATGGCAGATCGCCCAGGCCTGGCTGGTGTTCTACACCGCTTACCGGGTACTGGCCCCGGGTGGCGTGGCCGAGCTGCACTTCCGCTGGCAGAAGCCGCAGGTGGAGTTCCTGCGTCGCTGGATCCGCCGCCTGGGTGCGGTGGTGCTGGCCCTGGTCGGCGTGGTCGCGGTGGCCGAACACCAGCCGTCGGCGCTGGCCGACGACGTGCTCGGCATCGGCGTGGTGCTGGCCTGCTACGCGCTGATGGCCTGGCTGCTCAGCCGCCTGCTGCTGAGCAGCCCGACCCACCGCAACACCTCGCTGTTCCGCAAGGCGGTGGGCGTGGCCTTTACCGCGCTGCCGATCGCCCTGTTCGTCGCCGTGTGCTTCGGCTACTACTACACCGCGCTGAAACTCACCGACCGCCTGATCGACACCCTGTACCTGCTGATGTTCTGGCTGGTGATCGAAGCCACCTTCGTCCGCGGCCTGGCCGTGGCCGCACGGCGCCTGGCCTACCAGCGCGCCCTGGCCAAGCGCCAGCAGGCCAAGGAAGGGCTGGACGGCGAAGTGCCGGTGGAAGAGCCGACCCTGGACATCGAGCAGGTCAACCAGCAATCCCTGCGCCTGATCCGCCTGGCCCTGCTCGGCGGCTTCCTGGTCGCCCTGTACTGGGTCTGGTCCGACCTGATCAGCGTGTTCTCGTACCTGAACAACTTCACCCTGTACGAATACACCAGCGGCACCGGCGCCACCGCCAGCATGGTGCCGATCAGCCTCGGCGACCTGCTTGGCGCCCTGGTCATCGTCGGCATCACCCTGGCCCTGGCGCGCAACCTGCCGGGCCTGCTGGAAGTGCTGGTGCTGTCCAAGCTCGACCTGGCCCAGGGCAGCGCCTACGCCACCACCACCCTGCTCTCCTACATCATCGTCGGGGTCGGCTTCGTCTCCACCCTGTCGACCCTCGGGGTGAGCTGGGACAAGTTGCAGTGGCTGGTGGCCGCACTGTCGGTGGGCCTCGGCTTCGGCATGCAGGAGATCTTCGCCAACTTCATCTCCGGGATCATGATCCTGTTCGAGCGCCCGGTACGGATCGGCGACACCATCACCATCGGCAACCTGTCGGGCACGGTGAGCAAGATCCGCATCCGCGCCACCACCATCACCGACTTCGACCGCAAGGACATCATCGTCCCGAACAAGACCTTCATCACCGGCCAGTTGATCAACTGGTCGCTGACCGATACGGTCACCCGGGTCACCCTCAAGCTCGGCATCGACTACGGCTCGGACCTCGACCTGGTGCGCGAGCTGCTGCTCAAGGGCGCCCGGGAAAACCCGCGGGTGCTCAAGGATCCGGAGCCGATCGTGTACTTCCTCAACTTCGGCGAAAGCTCGCTGGACCATGAGCTGCGCATGCACGTGCGCGACCTCGGCGACCGCAACCCGACCCTCGACGAGCTCAACCGCTATATCAACCGTGAGTTCAAGGCGCACAACATCAAGATCTCCGTGCGCCAGGTGGAGGTGTTCATCATGGACACCGCGGGTAACAAGAAGCAGCTGATCCCATCGGACGCCCTCGTCCTGCCCAAACCCGACGACACGTCCAAGCCGTAAGGAGTCGCCCGTGAAAGGCCTCGACGAACTGACCTTCGACAACCGCTTCGCCCGCCTGGGCGACGCGTTCTCCACCTCGGTGCTGCCGGAGCCGATCGACGACCCGCAACTGGTGGTGGCCAGCGAATCGGCCATGGCCCTGCTCGACCTGGAGCCCACCGAGGCGCAGTCGCCGGTATTCGCCGAGCTGTTCGGCGGGCACAAGCTATGGTCCGAGGCCGAGCCGCGGGCGATGGTCTATTCCGGGCATCAGTTCGGCTCCTACAACCCGCGCCTGGGGGATGGCCGTGGCCTGTTGCTGGGCGAAGTGCGCAACGACGCCGGCCAGTCCTGGGACCTGCACCTCAAGGGCGCCGGGCAGACGCCCTACTCGCGCATGGGCGATGGCCGCGCGGTGCTGCGCTCGTCGATCCGCGAATTCCTCGCTTCCGAAGCCCTGCACGCCCTGGGCATTCCCAGCAGCCGTGCGCTGTGCGTGATCGGGTCGAGCACGCCGGTATGGCGCGAACGCAAGGAAACCGCCGCCATGCTGCTGCGCATGGCGCCGAGCCATATCCGTTTCGGTCATTTCGAATACTTCTACTACACCCGTCAGCCGGAGCAGCAGCGCATTCTTGCCGAGCATGTGCTCAACCTGCATTTCCCCGAGTGTCGCGAGGCTGACGAGCCGTACCTGGCGATGTTCCGCACCATCGTCGAACGCAATGCCGAGCTGATCGGCAAATGGCAGGCCTACGGCTTCTGCCATGGGGTGATGAACACCGACAACATGTCGATCCTCGGCATCACCTTCGACTTCGGGCCCTATGCCTTCCTCGACGACTTCGACGCCGGCTTCATCTGCAACCACTCGGATGACCAGGGGCGCTACAGCTACAGCAACCAGGTACCGATCGCCCACTGGAACCTCAGCGCCCTGGCCCAGGCGCTGACACCGTTCATCAGTGTCGAGGCGCTGCAGGAAAGCCTCGGCCTGTTCCTGCCGCTGTACGAAGCCCACTACCTCGACCTGATGCGCCGCCGCCTCGGCCTGACCACGGCGGAGGATGGCGACAAGGTACTGATCCAGCGCCTGCTCAGCCTGATGCAGCCGGGGGCGGTGGACTACAACCTGTTCTTCCGCAAGCTGGGTGACCAGGCGGTGGAGCAGGCATTGCGGGTGGTGCGGGATGATTTCGTCGAACTGGGTGGTTTCGACCAATGGGCGGCGGACTACCTGACGCGGGTGCAGCGCGAGCCGGGCAATGCTGATGGGCGGCGGGAGCGGATGCATGCGGTCAACCCGCTGTATGTGCTGCGCAACTACCTGGCGCAGCGGTCCATCGAAGCGGCAGAGGGTGGGGACTTCTCCGAAGTGCGGCGGCTGCACCAGATGCTGACCCGGCCATTCGAGGAACAGGACGGGATGCAGGCCTATGCCGAGCGGCCGCCGGAGTGGGGGAAACATCTGGAGATCAGTTGTTCCTCCTGAGTTCTTTCGGCCGCCATCGCTGGCAAGCCAGCTCCCACAGGGATCGCGCCGAGCACAGATAATGTGACTGACCCGGGACCCTGTGGGAGTCGGCATTGCCGACGATGAGGCCATCTGCCTCAACATCTATCTTGCGGGCCTCATCGCTGGCAATGCCAGCTCCCACAGGTTTCTGGGCCAACCATGAAATCTGCGCCTGACGCGGTCACTGTGGGAGCTGGCTTGCCAGCGATGAGGCCCTCAAGGTCAAACCGGAACAGTCACCGGTGACTTGGCCAGTGCAACGGTCAGCAATGCCCTGGATATCTTCAGATCCAGCATCGCCCCGCTGAGCATGCCCTGGTGCTCCAGGCTGGCATGGCACGGCAGGTAGCAGATGTTGGTGATGGCTTTCTTGAGGTGTTCTTCAGCCCTGCGGATGGCTTCTTCATGGGAGAGACCGGGGCCGACGCAGAGGACGGGTGGATCGGGGACGAGCTTTTTCATGATTACTCCGTATCGGTGGAGCCGCCACGAATTTGCTGTCAAACAAATGGGTGGCAGCTGTACGCGGGTTGACAGACCAGGGATACGGAGAACCCGGCGCACCAATAGGTGCCCACGCGCACAGCTGCCATAAGCACAGCCGCGCACCGTATCTTTCCGGCCTGTCAAAGCCGATCGTTGGGAATCAACGACCGCCGAAGAGTAGGCAGCGTTTCCATAGGGCGCAACAGCTGGCACGGTGGCGGAGTATGCTTGGGAAATTGCCTACAAGAAAGTCGGAGATCGGTGAACTTTCCTGGGTTTATTTGACATTTTGTACAAGAGCCCTGGCTGATGTGGTGCCCTTCCGGGCCTCATCGCCGGCAACGCCGGCTCCCACAAGGATCGGCGGTGCACTCGGTACCTGTGGGAGCTGGCGTTGCCAGCGATGAGGCCCTCGATACCATTGAAAAGATCAAGGCACACCGCCACATACCCAGTCACCACCGCTCCCGGACCCAATCCCCATGACCGACCCACTGCTGATCCCCTGCCCCCACTGCAACGGCCTCAACCGCCTGCCCGCCGAGCGCCTCGGCGACAGCCCGAAATGCGGCCGCTGCAAGCAAGCCGTCCTGCTGGACAAACCCTTCGAATTGAAACAAGCCGACTACGCCAGCCAGATCAAGGGCGATCTGCCGTTGCTGATCGATGTCTGGGCCGATTGGTGCGGACCGTGCAAGTCCTTCGCGCCAATCTTCGAACAGGCGGCGAAACAACTGGCCGGGCGCTGCCGGCTGGCGAAACTGGACAGTGAAGCCAACCGCGAACTGGCTGGCCAATTGAATATCCGCTCGATCCCCAGCCTGATCCTGTTCAGGAACGGCCGGGAAGTCGCGCGGCAGAGCGGCGCCTTCCCACTCCAGCAGTTGCTGGAGTGGCTGCGCACGCAGGGGATCTAGGCGTTTTCTTCGAGCAGCGAGTGCAGTTCGACGAACTGCTGGGTCAGCTTGTGCCGCGGTTCCAGGTGAATCAGCGGCAGGCTGGCCTGGTGTGACTCACGCATCTTCACCGAGCTGTTGAGGTACACCGGCAGCACCGGCAGGCCCTCGGCGAGCAGTTCGTCGAGCATCTGCTGCGGCAGGCTGGCACGGGGCTGGAACTGATTGACCACGATGCCCTCGACCTTGAGCTCTTCGTTGTGGTCGTCCTTCAGCTCTTCGATTTCCGAGAGCAGGCCATACAGCGCCTGGCGCGAGAAGCTGTCGCAGTCGAAGGGAATCAGCACGCGATCAGCGGCGATCAACGCGGAAACCGCATAGAAATTCAACGCCGGCGGGGTGTCGATGTAGATCCGGTCGTAATCCTCGTCCAGCTCATCGAGCAACTTTCGCAGCTTGTTGATCTTGTGCTTGGACTCGAGCTTGGGCTGCAGGTCGGCCAGCTCCGGGGTGGCGGTGACCACGTGCAGGTTGTCGAACGGGGTCTCGTAGATGTCCACCTTGTTCTTCTTGGCGAACGGCCCGGACGACAGGCTCTGCTTGAAGAAGTCGGCGATCCCCATGGGGATGTCCTCGCCGGTCAGCCCGGTGAGGTATTGGGTGGAGTTGGCCTGGGCATCCAGGTCGATCAACAGGGTGCGGTAGCCTTCACTGGCACTGACCGCCGCGAGATTGCAGGCGATGCTGGACTTGCCGACGCCGCCTTTCTGATTGAACACCACGCGCCGCATGGCAAGACCTCCGTGTTTCAAAGAATGACCGAGTATGTGTTCACCCCGCAGGATTGACCAGCGCTGAAAAGCTCAAGTGTTGGCAAAAGCGACCGACAACAGGTGCACACCGTTTATCGGGAAAGCACTGCCAGGCGAAATGCGCGGGCCAATCAGAGGTCTGCTGCACGCATCCGGTTCCGTAATCAATAGCAATACTTTGTTTACGACGGCCCCCTTGCACCGGGATAATGCCCGGTACTCGGCGATTTCGCCCGCAGGCCGTTGCTCCGAGTCCCCCTCGGCATGGAAGTCCCTCAGGGCGAGATACACATCTTGATCACATTCAATATCAGTCAGTGGCGCGCTTGGGCGCCTGGCCTCCAGACGGCTGCGCAATGGCGCGAGTGGAGTCAGGGCGAGTGCCGGATCGATGAAGGCGAAGCGTCGCCGGATGTCTCGTTCCTGCCCGCCATGCAGCGCCGCCGCCTCAGCCGCCTGGCACGCATGGCCTTTGCCGTGGGCTGGCCGCTGGCCGAGGGACTGGAACAACTGCCGCTGGTGTTCGTCTCCCGTCATGGCGAGACCCCGCGCACCTTCGAGATCCTCAGCGACCTCGCCGCCGCCCAGCCGCTCTCGCCTACCCAGTTCAGCCTGTCGGTGCACAACGCGGTGATCGGCTTGTGGTCGATCCTGCGGGGCGAAACCGCCGAAATGACCGCGATCGCCGCCGAAGGCGACGGTTTCGAGCACGCCGTGGTGGAAGCAGCCGGCCTGCTCCAGGATGGCGCCCCGGCGGTGCTGTTGATCGTTGCCGAAGAATCCCCGCCCGACGTCTACAGCCCGTGGATCGACGACGTTCCCTGCGACTACGCCCTCGGCCTGCTGCTGACCCCTGGCGATGACTGGTGCCTGTCCCTGGATGGCGACAAGGCTGCCCCCGCCACCGAACCCCACGCCCTGAGCTGGTTGCGCAACCTGCTCGACGAGCGTTCGACCTGGACCCACACCCTGAAGGACCGCACATGGAACTGGCAACGCAAGGCCTGAGCCGCCCCCGGCGCGACGCCTGGCTCTGGCGTCTGCTGGCCACCGCCCTGAGCTTCCTGCTGTTCGGGCTCGGCGGGCTGTGCCTGCGCTTGCTGGTGTTCCCCCTGCTCGCCTGCCTGCCCGGCGATAGCCTGCGTCACCGACAACGGGCGCGCTACACCATCAGCTGGCTGTTCTGGCGCTTTATCCGCTTCATGGCCGCCTGCGGCGTGCTCACCTATGAAGTCGAAGGCGCCGAGCGCCTGGGCCGGCCGGGGCAGATGATCATCGCCAACCACCCGTCGCTGATCGACGTGGTGTTTCTCATCGGCCTGGTGCGCCAGAGCAACTGCGTGGTCAAGCAGAGCCTGTTCCGCAACCCCTTCACCCGCGGCCCGGTGAGTTCGGCGCAGTACATCAGCAACGACGGCAGCATGGACATGCTCGACGCCGCCGTCGATTCGCTGCAAAGCGGCCAGACCCTGGTGATCTTCCCCGAAGGCACGCGCACCGACCCGGGCCAGGCGCCGTCCTTCCACCGTGGCGCGGCGGCCATCGCCCTGCGCGGCGCACGGGTGATCACCCCGGTAACGATCAAGGTCAACCCGACCACCCTGACCAAATGCGAGCCCTGGTACCGCATCCCCGACCGCCGCGTGCACTTCACCTTGCGGGTCGGCGGCGATATCGACCCACAGGTCTTCGCCAGCCAGGGCCCGGCCCCGCAGGCCTCGCGCAAACTCAACGACCACTTGCACCAGTACTTCATCAAGGAGCTCGCAGCAGATGAGCAATCCCCAACTTAACCATGACATCAAGGACCTGATCATCGAGGCCCTCGGCCTGGAAGACATCAGCGCGGACGATATCGGCGACGAGCAGACCCTGTTCGGCGAAGGCCTGGGCCTCGACTCGGTGGACGCCCTCGAACTCGGCCTGGCGATCCAGAAGCGCTACGGCATCAAGATCGACGCCGACGCCAAGGACACCCGCTCGCACTTCACCAACGTGGCGAGCCTCGCCGCCTTCGTTACCGCCAAACAGGCCGCCTGAGACACGCCCCATGCAAACCCGCGAAGACATCTTCAACACCCTGCGCGACGCCCTGGTCGAACTGTTCGAACTGGACGCCGAACGCGTCACCCTCGACGCCAATCTGTATGACGACCTGGAAATCGACAGCATCGACGCCGTCGACCTGATCGACCACATCAAGCGCCAGACCGGCAAGAAAATCGCCGCCGAGGAATTCAAGGCCGTGCGTACCGTCAACGACGTGGTCGAAGCGGTATTCCGCCTGGTCAACACCGCGGCATGAAACGGCTGATCGGGCTCGGGCTGGTTGTGGCCGGCCTGGGTTACCCGTTCGCGGTGCATTTCGGCATGGCCCACTTCAAGCCGTGGCAGTTCGGCCTGCTGCTCGGCGGCCTGTGGCTGGCCCGGGCGCTGACCCAGCCGCGCAACCCCGGCGGACGCTGGATGGCCCTGGTGGCCATCGCCTTCTGCGTGCTGCTGGCGTTGTTCGACGACCCGGCCCTGCTGCGCTGGTACCCGGTGCTGATCAGCGCCTTCATGCTCGCGCTGTTCGGCTCCAGCCTGAAGTTCGGCATGCCGGTGGCCGAGCGCCTGGCGCGCCTGACGGACCCGGACCTGCCGCCCAGGGCGGTGCGCTACACGCGCCGGGTAACCCAGGCGTGGTGCGCCTTCTTCCTGGCCAACGGCCTGGTCGCCGCCGCCTTGACCCTGTGGGCGCCGCTGGCCTGGTGGACCCTTTACAACGGCCTGATCGCCTACGGCGTGATGGGCCTGCTGTTCGCCATCGAATGGCTGATAAGACAACGCGTGCGAGGACGCTCATGAAATGGATCAACCTTGAGCAGATGCTGTGGCCGACCGAGGGCGCGCGCCTGGTCAGCCACGCCCCGGCGCTGGATCATCGGCAACTTGGCGAACAGGCCCTTCGATTGGCCGCTGGTTTGCAGGCGCGCGGCATCAAGCGCCTGGCCATCTACCTGGAAGACGCCGCCGAACTGGCGGTGGCCCTGCTCGGCGCCTGGCGTGCCGGGGTCGAGGTGCTGCTGCCGGCCGACCTGCAAGCCCAGACCCGCCAGCGTTGGGACGCCGAGGTCGACCTGTGGCTGAGCGAGCAGGACCAGCGCCCGGCCGAGCTGTTCGCCGCACCGCTGGCCCCGGCCGACCTGGACCTCGACGCCTGCCGCCTGAGCCTGTGCACCTCCGGCTCCACCGGCGCGCCCAAGCGCATCGACAAGTGCCTGCGCCAACTGGCCAACGAGGTCAACAACCTCGAAGCCCTGTGGGGCGCGGAACTGGGCAATGCCTGCATCATCGGCAGCGTCGCTACCCAGCATATCTACGGCCTGCTGTTCCGCGTGCTCTGGCCGCTGTGCGCCGGGCGCAGCTTCGTGCGCCGCCAATTGCCCTTCCCCGAGGACCTGCAACGGGCCAGCCGCGAACACCCGGCCTTCGCCTGGGTGGCCAGCCCGGCGCTGCTCAAGCGCATGGGCGACAACCTCGACTGGCCGGCCCTGAGCCAAGTCAGCCGGGTGTTTTCCTCCGGCGGCGAACTGCCCGCCGAGGCCGCCCGCGAGCTGCACCAGCGCCTTGGCCAGTGGCCGACGGAAATCCTCGGCAGCTCGGAAACCGGCGGCATCGCCTGGCGCCAGGGCGACAGCCTGTGGCAGCCGTTCGCCGGGATCCGCCTGAGCCAGAACGACGACGGCGCGCTGTGCATCGAGTCGCCCTACCTGCCCGCCGGGCATATCGAAGAAAGCGCCGACGCGGTGAGCTTCGACGGCAATGGCCACTTCCGCCTGCTCGGTCGCCTCGACCGCATCGTCAAGCTGGAAGAAAAGCGCATCGCCCTGCCGATGCTGGAACAGGCCCTGGTGCAACACCCCTGGGTAGAAGACGCGCGCCTCGGCGTGATCCACGGCAACCGCGCCTCCATCGGCGCCCTGCTGCAACTCAGCGGCAAGGGCCTGCATGCCCTGCGCAACCAGGGCCGCCGCGCCGTCACCGAAGCCCTGCGCGGGCATCTGGCCGGACACTGCGAAGCCCTGGCCCTGCCGCGCCGCTGGCGCCTGCTGCGGCAACTGCCGTACACCGCGCAAGGCAAGCTGCCGCAATCGCTGGTGGACAGCCTGCTGATGGCACCGCGCCCGACCGGCCCGGACGTGATCGGCGAGAAGCAGGTGGACGGCGAACTGCACCTGGACCTGGTCATTTCCGGCGACCTCGCCTATTTCAACGGCCACTTCCCCAAGACCCCGGTGCTGCCCGGCGTGGTCCAGGTGGACTGGGCCATCGCCCTCGGCCAGCCGCTGCTCGACCAGCCGCGGCGCTTCGCCGGCATGGAAGTGCTGAAGTTCCAGCAACTGGTACGCCCCGGTGACCAGTTGCTGCTGACCCTGCGTTTCGACGTCGAGCGCGGCAAGCTGTACTTCGCCTACACCTGCGACGGCGCACCCTGCTCCAGTGGCCGCATCCTGCTGGAGGCGGCGCAATGAACAAGCCCTGTGCAGTGATCCCGGTCTACAACCACGAACTGGCGGTGCCTGCGGTGGTCGCCGACCTGCGCGCCGCCGGGCTGCCCTGCGTGCTGGTGGACGACGCCAGCAGCCCGTCCTGCGCGGCGGTGCTGCGCCAACTGGCGGAGCAGCCGGACACCTGGCTGGTGCAGTTGCCAGTCAACCAGGGCAAGGGCGGCGCGGTCATGGCCGGCCTGCGCGAGGCATCCCGCCTCGGCTTCAGCCACGCCTTGCAGGTGGACGCCGACGGCCAGCATGACCTGGCCGATGTCGCCCGCTTCCTCGAACAGTCCCGCGCGCACCCCGAGGCGCTGATCTGCGGCTATCCGCAGTACGACGCCAGCGTGCCCAAGGGCCGCCTGTATGCCCGCTACCTGACCCACGTGTGGGTGTGGATCAACAGCCTGTCGCTGAAGATTCCCGATTCGATGTGCGGCTTCCGCGTCTACCCGCTGCCGCCGGTCCTGGCCCTGATCGACAGGGTGGACCTGGGCAAGCGCATGGACTTCGACCCCGAGGTGCTGGTGCGCCTGTCGTGGCGCAACCAGCCGATGCGCTGGCTGCCGACCAAGGTGCATTACCCGCAGGACGGCCTTTCGCATTTCCGCCTGTTCCACGACAACGCGCTGATCTCGAAGATGCACACCAAGCTGTTCTTCGGCATGTTGCTGCGCGCCCCGGCGATCCTCTGGCGGCGGCTGACGGCATGAGCAACCAGGAACAACACTGGGCAGCGCACGAGGAGCGCGGCAGCTTCATGCTGATGAAGCTCACCGCGTTCGGTATCAAGCTGCTCGGCCGGCGCCTGCTCAGCCCGGTGCTGTATGGCATCGTCCTGTACTTTTTCCTGTTCGGCCGCCGTGCCCGTGACGCGGCGCGTACCTACCAGCACAACCTCGCCGAGTGGAGCGGCCAGCCGGCGCTGCGCCCGACCACCCGCCGCGTGTTCGGCCAGTTCATGGCTTTCGCCGACGCCCTGCTGGACAAGCTCGACGTGTGGAATGGCAAGCTCGGCCTGGACCAGATCGAGATCAACGACCCCGGCCAGTTGCACAGCCAGTTGCGCGCCGAGCGCGGGCAGATGCTGGTGGGCGCGCACCTGGGCAACCTCGAGGTGTGCCGGGCCCTGGCCGAGATGGGCCAGCAGGTGACCATGAACGTGCTGGTGCACACCCGCCATGCCGAGCGTTTCAACCGCCTGCTCGGCGAGGCCGGGGCGACCAACCTGCGGCTGATCCAGGTCAGCGAGCTGGATCCGGCGACCATGCTCCAGCTCAGCCAGCGCCTGGAGCGCGGCGAGTGGCTGGCGATCGCCGGCGACCGCGTGCCGCTGCACGGCGCGCGCACCGTGACCGTGGACTTCCTCGGCCACCCGGCAGCCTTCCCGCAGGGGCCATGGCTGCTGGCCGGGCTGCTCAAGTGCCCGGTCAATCTGCTGTTCTGCCTGAAGCGCCAGGGGCGTTACCAGGTCACCCTCGAACCCTTCACCGCCGCCGTGGAGTGGCGCCGCAGCCAGCGCGACCAGGTGATCGCCGAGCATGCCGCGCGCTACGCCGAGCGCCTCGGCCATTACTGCCTGCAAGCGCCGCAGCAATGGTTCAACTTCTACCCTTTCTGGAAGACCGATGACGATGCAACCGCGTGAGTCCGTAACCTTCGGCGAGTCGCCGCTTTCCATCGAAGCCATCCACGCCCTGGCCCAGCGCCAGGTCGGGACCCGTCTGCAGGACGACGCCGACTACCGCGCGCGCATCGCCCGTGGCGCGCAGTTCCTCGACACCCTGCTGGACAAGGAAGGGGTGATCTACGGGGTGACCACCGGCTACGGCGATTCCTGCGTGGTCGCAGTGCCGCTGGAGCATGTCGAGGCACTGCCCAAGCACCTGTTCACCTTCCACGGCTGCGGCCTGGGCCGGGTGTTCGATGCGCCCTCCACCCGCGCCCTGCTGGCGGCCCGCCTGCAGTCGCTGTGCCACGGCGTGTCCGGGGTGCGCGTCGAGCTGCTGGAGCGCCTGCACGCCTTTATCGAGCACGACATCCTGCCGGTGGTCCCGGAGGAAGGCTCGGTGGGCGCCAGCGGCGACCTGACGCCGCTGTCCTATGTGGCCGCGACCCTGTCCGGCGAGCGTGAAGTGGTCTATCGCGGCGAGCGTCGGCTGTCCGCCGATGTACACCGCGAGCTGGGCTGGGAGCCGCTGGTGCTGCGCCCGAAAGAGGCCCTGGCACTGATGAACGGCACCGCGGTAATGACCGGCCTGGCCTGCCTGGCCTGGACCCGCGCCGACTACCTGCTGAAGCTGGCCACGCGGATCACCGCGCTGAACGTGGTGGCCCTGCAAGGCAACCCGGAGCACTTCGACGAGCGCCTGTTCGCCGCCAAGCCGCACCCGGGGCAGACCCAGGTCGCCGCCTGGCTGCGCCAGGACCTGGCCATCGATGCGCCGACCGCACCGCTGCACCGCCTGCAGGACCGCTACTCGCTGCGCTGCGCGCCCCATGTGCTGGGCGTGCTGGCCGACAGCCTGGGCTGGCTGCGCGGCTTTATCGAGACCGAGCTGAACAGCGCCAACGACAACCCGATCATCGACGGCGATGCCGAGCGCGTCCTGCACGGCGGGCACTTCTACGGCGGGCATATCGCCTTTGCCATGGACAGCCTGAAGAACCTGGTGGCCAACGTTGCCGACCTGCTCGACCGCCAGCTCGCCCTGCTGGTGGACGTGCGCTACAACCACGGCCTGCCGAGCAACCTGTCCGGCGCCCCGGCCGACCGGGCGATGATCAACCACGGCTTCAAGGCCGTGCAGATCGGCGCCAGCGCCTGGACCGCCGAGGCCCTGAAAAACACCATGCCGGCCAGCGTGTTCTCGCGCTCCACCGAGTGCCACAACCAGGACAAGGTGAGCATGGGCACCATCGCCGCCCGCGACGCCCTGCGCGTGCTGGAGCTGACCGAACAGGTCGCCGCCGCGACCCTGCTGGCGGCCAACCAGGGTGTCTGGCTGCGCAGCCGCGAAGCCGATGCGCGGCCGCTGCCGCCGGCCCTGGACGAGATGCACCGCGCCCTGCTCGACGACTTCGCTCCGGTTATCGAGGACCGCGCCCTGGAACGCGACCTGCGCCACTGCCTGCAACGCATCGCCGAACAACACTGGAGGCTGCATGCGTAGTCAGGGGGTTCTCCACGTCGATACCGAGGTGCTGGTGCCGTTCTTCGACGTCGACAGCATGCTGGTGGTCTGGCACGGGCACTACGTCAAGTACCTGGAAGTGGCGCGCTGCGCCCTGCTCGACCACCTCGGCCACAACTACGTGCAGATGCAGGAGTCCGGCTATGCCTGGCCGGTGATCGACCTGCAACTGCGCTACATCCGCGGCGCCACCTTCGGCCAGCGTCTGACAGTGCGCGCCAGCCTGGTGGAGTGGGAGAACCGCCTGAAGATCAACTACCTGATCAGCGACGCGGTCACCGGCGAACGCATGACCCGGGCCAGCTCGGTGCAGGTCGCCGTGCATATCGCCAGCCGCGAGATGCAGCTGGCCTCGCCCCAGGTGATGCTCGACGCCGTACAGAAGGTGCTGCCATGAGTCGCCTGCTGCTGTCCCTCGGCCTGATGCTGTGCTGCGGGCTGGCCCACGCCTTCGGCCTGGAAGAGCTGCGCAAGCAGTTGAGCGAACCGGAGGTGATCAAGGGCCCGTTTATCCAGGAAAAGCACCTGCGCGCCTTGCCCCAGCCGCTGGTCAGCAACGGCCAGTTCGTCCTCGCCCGCGACCACGGCCTGCTGTGGCTGCTGCAAACCCCGCTGAAACAGGACTACCGCCTCAATGCCACCGGCATTGCCCGCCGCGATGCCTCCGGCTGGCAGGTCATTCCGACGCGCACCGCCGGGACCGAACAGAACAAGCTGTTCTTCGCCGTGCTGCAAGGCGACAGCAGCGGCCTGGAGCGGGATTTCGAGCTGGCCCTGCAAGGCGACGCCAAGGACTGGAAACTTGACCTGACCCCGCGCTCGCTGGTGCTCAAGCAGATCTTCGAGCGCATCGAGATCCATGGCGGCCAGTTCGTCGATCGCATCGAGCTGAAGGAAACCCAGGGCGACAGCACTGTGCTGCGCATGCCTTCCAGTATCAGCGCCAGCCTGAGCGACGCGGAGCGCCACGACCTTGTCGATTGAGCGCCTGCTGCCACGCCTGTTCCTGCTCTTGCTGCTCGGGGTCATGGCCCTGGCCGGCTGGCAGTGGAGCCGTGGCGGCGCGCTGTCGGCGGATCTGATGACCCTGGTCCCCGGCGCCACCGAGGACGCCCTGGTCAAGCGCGCCGAACAGCGCATGCAGGAGCCGCTGAACCGGGAAATGCTGGTGCTGGTGGGCCATGCCGAGCGCGACCGGGCCATCGCCCTGGCCGCACAACTGGGCCAGCAGTGGCAGGCCAGCGGGCTGTTCGAGAAGGTCCAGTGGAGCTTGCAGACCGACCTGCAGGCGGTGCGCGAGCAACTGCTGCAAGGGCGTCTGGCGATGCTGGCCAAGGCCGATCGCGACACCTTGATCGAACACCCCGACGTCTTCGTCCAGCAGCGCCTGCAAAGCCTGTTCGATCCCTTCGCCGGCTTCAGCCTGGTGTCCAGCCAGGACGACTGGCTGGGCCTGACCGGGCGCATCCAGAACAGCCAGCCACGGCCGGTCGCGGTCGAGCTGGATACCGCCAGCGGCGCGCTGCTGGCGAAAGCCGACGATAAATACTGGGTGCTGCTGCGCGCCCGCACCCAAGGCAACGCCTTCGACATGAAGCTGCCGGTGCGGGTCGCCGACCTGTTGCAGCAAGCCCGCAACGAAGCCGCGCAACAGGACGGCCAGTTGCTCGCCGCCAGCGGCCTGCTCTACGCCGCCGACGGCCAGCGCCAGGCCAGCCGGGAAATGACCTGGATCGGCGGCGGTGCCACCCTCGGCATCCTCGCCCTGCTGTTCCTCGCCTTCCGCCGCTTCCGCGTGCTGCTGGCCTTCGTTCCGGTGCTGGTGGGCATGCTGTTCGGCGCCACCGCCTGCATCGCCCTGTTCGGCCAGATGCATGTGATGACCCTGGTGCTCGGCTCCAGCCTGATCGGCGTGGCGGTGGACTACCCGCTGCATTTCCTGTCGAAGAGCTGGAGCCTGCGCCCGTGGAACACCTGGCAGGCGGTGCGCAAGACCCTGCCTGGGCTGAGCCTGAGCCTGGCCACCAGTTGCATCGGCTACCTGGCCCTGGGCTTCACGCCGTTCCCGGCGCTGACCCAGATCGCCGCCTTCTCCGCCGCCGGGCTGATCGGTGCCTACCTGAGCTCGGTGTGCCTGCTGCCGGCGCTGCTCGGCAAGGTCGAGCTGCAACCGGCGCAATGGCCGCTGCGCATTGCCGAGACCTTGGTGAACCTGCGCCTGCGCTTGCTCAAGCGAGTGCCGACGCCGGTGCTGACCGTGCTGCTCCTGGCCTTCTGCGCCGGGGGGCTGTGGCATCTGGAAAACCGCAATGATGTGCGCCAGTGGGTCGGCAGCTCGCCGGTGCTGCTGGACGAGGCGAAAGCCGTGGCGCGGATCACCGGCTACCAGCCCACCAGCCAGTTCTACCTGGTGCGCGCCGCCGACCAGCAACAGTTGCTGGAACGCCTGGCAGCACTGGGGCAACGCCTCGATACCCAGGTCGCCGAAGGCCATCTCAAGGGCTACATGGCCCTGAACCAGTTGCTGGCCAGCAATGCCGACCAGGCCCGCTTGCGCGAGGCGCTGGAAGCCCTGCCGCAACACTGGCAGCCGCTGTTGGCGACGGGCGTCCCGCAGGAAACCCTGCAAGCCGAACTGACCCGCCTGCGCGCCCTGCCGAGCCTCGATATCGACCAGGTGCTGGCCGGTCCGCTGGGCGAAGCCTGGCGCTCGCTGTGGCTGGGCCGGGACGGTGATGGCGTGGCCGCCGTGGTCAGCCTGCAAGGGGCTAGCGATCCGGCTGTGCTGCGTCAACAAAGTGAAGGGCTGGACGGTGTACAACTGGTGGATCGCCTCGGCGAGCTCAACCACCTGTTCGCCGCCACCCAGGTCAGTGCTGCGGAATTGAAGCTGCTGTCCTGCGTGCTGATCGTCGTCCTGCTGCTGTTCCCGTTCGGCCCCGGTGCTGCGCTGCGTATCGTCGCCCTGCCGCTGCTGGCAGCGCTGTGCAGCCTGGCCAGCCTCGGCTGGCTGGGGCAGCCGCTGACCCTGTTCAGCCTGTTCGGGCTGCTGCTGGTGACGGCGATCAGCGTCGACTACGCGATCCTCATGCACGAACAGATCGGTGGCGCAGCGGTGAGCCTGCTCGGCACCCTGCTGGCGGCCACCACCACCTGGCTGTCGTTCGGCCTGCTGGCGGTATCGAGCACTCCGGCGGTGAGCAATTTCGGTCTGGCCGTGAGTCTCGGCCTGGCCTTCAGTTTCGCCCTGGCCCCCTGGGCCGCGCCCCGCCACATGGAGAAGTCGGCATGAGTGTCGTGCTGTTCTGGGCCCTGGCCCTGTCGTTGTTCCTGATCGCCGGCGAGATCGGCCGGCGCCTGGGCCTGATCAGCATCGTCAGCCATCTGCTGCTGGCGATCCTCGGCCTGCCCCTGCTGATGCTGTTCTGGGTCGAACCGCACTGGCAGTTGAGCGGCGCGCAACTGATCGCGCCGGGCTGGCTGAAGACCCTGTACGGCCTGAGCTTCGCCCTGCTGCTGGGGCACATCCTCTCCGATGTGATCGACCTGAAGCTCGACCGGCAGAGCCTGAAGATCGCCCTGCCGAGCTTCCTGGTGCCCTTCGCCTGTGGCCTGGCCTGCGGGTTCCTGCTGCTGCCGGAACAACCCTGGCTGACCTCCCTGGCCCTCGGCCTGGTGTTCGCCATCACTGCGGTGCCGGTGCTCTACCTGTACCTGCGCAATATCGATTACCCGCCCGCCGCCACCCGCCGTCTGATGCAGGTGGCGATCAGCATCGACGTGCTGTGCTGGCTGCTGTTCGGCCTGGGCAAGGGCAGCCTGGCGCCGATGAGCCTGGTCTGGCCGCTGCTGGCTGCCTGCGTGCCGCTACCGATGTACCTGCTGGGGCTGCGCAAGCCGTGGCTGTACGGCCTGACCTTCCTCGCCCTGCTGTTCGTTGCCGAGCACTACAAGCTCAATGCGCTGATCTTCGGCATCGGTTACATGGCCTGCCTGGCCTGGCTCAAGCTGCCGCTGCGCCTGCCGCTTTCCGCTGCGTGGATCAAACGCCTGCAACAGGGCGTGGCGATCCCGCTGATCATCACCTTCGGCATCGTCCAGATCGATTTTGCCCACCTGGTGCAAAACCTCGACCTGCTGCAACTGGCGGTGCTGGTGCTGCTGCCGATCCTCAGCAAGATGGCCGGCAACTGGCTGGGCCTGCGCTGGGCCACGCTGTCCTTCCCCGGCGCCAGTCGCTGGCGGGAAAACCTGCTGCTGAACATCCGCGGCCTGAGCGAAATTGTCTTCCTCAATCTTCTCCTGCAACAGCAACTGATCAGCCCGGCGCTGTACTTCGCCCTGATGCTGATGAGCCTGGTTGCCACCCTGATGCCCGCCCTCGCCGGGCTGCACCGTCTTCCTGTTACCCACCTTTCAGCGGCAAGGAGGCCCTATGCCGAACACTGATGTGCAACAACGCCAGGTCCTGATCATCGGCGCCGGCCCGTCCGGCGCCATCGCCGCCGCCCTGCTCAAGCGCCAGGGCCACGACGTGCTGATCATCGAGCGCCAGCAGTTCCCGCGCTTCTCCATCGGCGAGAGCCTGCTGTCGCACTGCATCGACTTCGTCGAGGAGGCCGGCATGCTGCCCGCCCTCGAAGCGGCGGGCTTCCAGTACAAGAACGGTGCGGCCTTTGCCTGGGGCGAGGAATACAGTGCGTTCGACTTCGGCAAGACCTTCAGCAACGGCCGCCCGAGCACCTTCCAGGTGCAGCGCGCGCGTTTCGACAAGCTGCTGGCTGACGAAGCTGCTGCCCAGGGTGTGGAAATCCGTTACGAAGAAGAGATCATCGCCGCCGACTTCGAGCGCGAGCGTCCGCAGGTTCGCGTGCGGCGCCTGGACGGCAGCGAGTATTCGGTGGAAGCGCAGTTCGTGCTGGATGCCAGCGGTTATGGCCGGGTGCTGCCGCGCCTGCTGGACCTGGAGGCGCCGTCGAGCTTCCCGGTGCGCCAGGCGGTGTTCACCCATATCGAGGACCGCATCGATCATCAGGGCTTCGACCGCAACAAGATCCTCATCACCACCCATCCCGAGCACCGCGATATCTGGTTCTGGACCATCCCGTTCAGCGATGGCCGCTGCTCCCTCGGCGTGGTCGCCGCCGCCGAGCATTACGAAGGCATCACCGATGACCTGGACGCCTGCCTGAAGGGCTTCGTGGCGCAAACCCCAAGCCTGGCCAAGGTCCTGGAAAACGCGGTCTGGGATACCCCGGCGCGGACCATCGGCGGCTACTCGGCCAACGTAAAGACCCTGCACGGCCCGGGCTTCGCCCTGCTCGGTAATGCGGCGGAATTCCTCGACCCGGTGTTTTCCTCCGGCGTGACCATCGCCATGCGTTCGGCGAGCATGGCCGCCGCCGTGCTGCACCGGCAGTTGAACGGTGAAAGCGTCGATTGGGAAAGCGAGTTCGCCACCCCGCTCAAGCGCGGCGTCGATACCTTCCGCGCCTATGTCGAGGGCTGGTACAACGGCAGCTTCCAGGACGTGATCTACCACCCCGAGGCCTCCGACGAAATCCGCGCCATGATCGCCTCGATCCTCGCCGGCTACGCCTGGGACGAGCGCAACCCGTTCGTCAGCGAACCCAAGCGGCGCCTGCGCATGCTCGCCGAGATCTGCGCGAGGGAAGAGGCATGAGCGAGCAGCGCTTCTTCAGCGATACCTATGTCGAGGAGACGAAGTTCGGCTTCTGGTTCCTGCGCAGCCATACCTGGCAGCACCATGTGCTGCGGGTAGCGATCAACGACCTGCGCCGCCTGTTCGACGGCGAGCCGCCGCAGGCGCCGGTGCTGCTGGATGTCGGTTGCGGCCAGGGCCGTTCGTTCAAGCACCTGCAGCAGGTGTTCAAGCCGGGCAAGCTGCTCGGCACCGATGCCGACCCGCACAGCATCGAGCTGAGCCAGGCCGAGGCGGTGAACCTGGGCCTGAGCGTGGAACTGAAGGGCAGCGACTGCGCCAACCTGCAATTCCCCGACAACAGCATCGACCTGCTGTTCTGCCACCAGACCTTCCACCACCTGGTGGAACAGGAAAAGGCCCTGGCCGAGTTCTGGCGGGTGCTCAAGCCCGGTGGCTACCTGCTGTTCGCCGAGTCCACCGAGGCCTATATCGACACCTGGGTGATCCGCTGGCTGTTCCGCCATCCGATGCATGTGCAGAAGAGCGCTGAGGGCTATCTGGACATGCTGCGCGGGCAGGGCTTCGAATTCAGCGAGAAGAACGTGTCCTATCCGTACCTGTGGTGGAGCCGTTCCAAGGACTTCGGCCTGCTCGAACGCTTCGGCCTGCGCAAACCGCCACCGCCGGGCCAGCGCGAGGAAACCCTGGTCAACGTGGTGGCGCGCAAGCCATTGGATGCTGCATGAAACGGCTAGTGCTGCTGGTCGCCTGCCTGATCCTCGCCGCCTGCGCGGCGCGCCCGCCGTTGCCTGAGCAACTGCCGCCGCTGAGCTTGCCGATGACCCTGCATGTGCAGCGCGAGCAGGCCGAGCAGCGCCAGGACTGGCTGCTGGTGATCCAGCGCGAGGACCAGCGCCTGCGCTGGTCGCTGATGGACCTGCTGGGCATTCCCCAGGCCCGCCAGTTGCTGGACAACGGCGAATGGCAGGCCGATGGGCTGCTGCCGCCCAACCCGGCGGCGCGGGAATTGTTCGCCGCGCTGCTCTTTGCCCTGACCCCGGCCGAGCGCCTGACGGCACTGTATCCAGCCGCGCGGCAGCAGGATAATCAGCGCTGGCTCGGCGAACGCTGGCATGTCAGCTACCGACAGCCCGACGACTTCACCTTGAATCTAGAGCAAGGCCTGCGTTATCTAGTCACCCCCCTGCCCGGCGAGAACGCTCCATGACCGCTTACCTCAATGCCCTGGGCCTGGTCTGTGCCCTTGGCCGCGACCAGGCCGAAGTCGCCCGCCGCCTGTTTGCCGGCGACTGCTCCGGCATGCTCGCGGCCGATGGCTGGGTGCCGGAAAAGCGCGTGGTAGTCGGTGCCGTGCCCGGCGAGCTGGACCCGCTGCCCGGCGAAAGCCGCAACAACCAGTTGCTGCACGCCGCCGCGGTGCAGATCGAGGCGCCGCTGCGTGCCGCCATCGCGCGCTTCGGCGCCGGACGGGTCGGCGTGGTGCTTGGCACCAGCACTTCGGGCATCGAGGAAGCCAGCCAGGGTATCGCCGAGTACCTGCACGAGGGGCAGTTCCCGCCCTCGTACGACTATGCCCAGCAGGAGCTCAGCGCTCCGGCGGTGTTTCTCGCCGACTGGCTGCAACTGAGCGGCCCGGCCTATGTGATTTCCACCGCCTGCACCTCCGGCGCCCGCGCCCTGCTCAGCGCCCGCCGCCTGCTCGACCTGGACCTGTGCGACGCGGTGATCTGCGGTGGCGTGGACAGTCTGTGCAAGCTGACCCTCAACGGCTTCACCGCCCTCGAAGCCATGAGCGGCGAGCGCTGCAATCCGTTTTCGGTGAACCGCGACGGGATCAATATCGGCGAGGGTGCGGCGCTGTTCCTGATGACCCGCGAAGCCAATGCCGAGGGCACCAGCATCGCGCTGCTCGGTGCCGGCGCCAGCTCCGATGCCCACCACATTTCCGCGCCGGAACCCGGTGGCAAGGGCGCCCTGGCGGCCATGCAAAAGGCCTTGGACAACGCCGGCCTGAGCGCCGCGCAGATCGATTACCTGAACCTCCACGGCACCGCCACCCGGCACAATGACGCCATGGAGAGCCTGGCGGTCAACGCCCTGTTCGGCCCGGCCCTGGCCTGTTCGTCGAGCAAGTCGATGACAGGCCACACCCTCGGCGCCGCCGGGGCCCTGGAAGCCGCCTTCTGCTGGCTGAGCCTGGCCCACCTCCAGTTGCCGCCGCACCTGTGGGACGGCCAGGCCGACCCGGAACTGGCGCCCCTCAACCTGATCGGCCCCGGCCAGCACCTGGCTGGCGACGGCCCGCACCATCTGATGAGCAACTCGTTCGCCTTCGGTGGCAACAACATCAGCCTGATTCTCGGAGACACCCCATGATTGCCTGGCCATTGGCCGAACTGCTGCCCCATGCCGGCGACATGATCCTGATCGACGGGATCGAGTCGTTCGACGAGGAGCAGATCCACGCCCACCTGACCGTGCGCCCCGGCGGCCTGTTCAACCGCGAGGACGGCAGCCTGCCGGCCTGGGTCGGTATCGAGCTGATGGCCCAGACCGTGGCCGCCTATGCCGGCTGCCGCGCGCGCCAGCAGGGCAAGCCGGTGGAACTGGGCTTCCTGCTCGGCACGCGCAAGTTCGAATGCGATGTCGAGCATTTTCCCGCCGGTGCGCAGTTGCGCATCCATGCCCTGCGCTCGCTGGAAGACGAGAACGGCATGGGTGTGTTCGAGTGCCACCTGCATGGGCCGGGGCTGCACGCCACCGCCCGCCTGAACGTTTTCCGTCCGCCACAGGCCGCCGCGTACCTGGCCGAAGCGGGCGATGAGGAGTCGCAACATGAGTGAGACCATCCTGGTCACCGGGTCCAGCCGTGGCATCGGCCGGGCCATCGCCCTGCGCCTGGCCCAAGCCGGTTTCGACCTGGTGCTGCATTGCCGCAGCGGCCGCGCCGAAGCCGATGCGGTCGGCGAGGAAGTCCGCGCCTTGGGCCCGCAGGCCCGGGTCCTGCAATTCGATGTGGCCGACCGCGCTGCCTGCGCCGCCATCCTCACCGACGATGTGGAAACCCACGGCGCCTACTACGGCGTGGTGTGCAATGCCGGCCTGACCCGCGACGGCGCCTTCCCGGCGTTGACCGAGGAGGACTGGGACCAGGTGCTGCGCACCAACCTCGACGGCTTCTACAACGTCCTGCACCCGGTGATGATGCCGATGATCCGCCGCCGCGCGCCGGGTCGCATCGTCTGCATCACCTCGGTGTCGGGGCTGATCGGCAACCGCGGCCAAGTCAACTACAGCGCCTCCAAGGCCGGGGTGATCGGCGCCGCCAAGGCCCTGGCCATCGAGCTGGGCAAGCGCAAGATCACCGTCAACTGCGTGGCCCCCGGCCTGATCGACACCGCGATGCTCGACGAGCACGTGCCGGTGGATGAACTGCTGAAAATGATCCCGGCCCAGCGCATGGGCACCCCGGAAGAGGTCGCCGGTGCGGTGAACTTCCTGATGTCCGCCGAGGCCGCCTACATCACCCGCCAGGTTCTGGCCGTCAACGGAGGCCTGTGCTGATGAAGCGTGTGGTCGTCACCGGCATGGCCGGCATCACTTCCCTGGGCAGCGACTGGCCGACCATCGCCGCCAACTTCGCCGCCAACCGCAGCGGCATCCGCCGCATGGACGAGTGGAATCGCTTCGAAGAGCTGAACACCCGCCTGGCAGGTCCTGTGGATGATTTCGCCGTGCCGGCCAACTGGACCCGCAAGCAATTGCGCAGCATGGGCCGGGTGTCGCGGCTGGCGGTTGCCGCCTCGCAAAATGCCTTGCTCGATGCCGGCCTGCTCGACGACCCGTCGATCCGCGACGGGCGCATGGGCGTGGCCTGCGGCTCGTCCACCGGCAGCACCGACGAGATCAAGGCGTTCGGCAACATGCTGCTGAACTCGGTGGCCGAGGGGCTCAATGCCAACTCCTATGTGCGCATGATGCCGCACACCACGGCGGCCAATATCAGCATCTTTTTCGGCCTGACCGGGCGCCTGATCCCCACCTCCAGCGCCTGCACCAGCGGCAGCCAGGGCATCGGCTACGCCTACGAGGCGATCAAGTTCGGCCGCCTGCCGATGATGCTCGCCGGTGGCGCCGAGGAGCTGTGCCCGACCGAGGCCATGGTGTTCGACGCGCTGTACGCCACCAGTCTGAAGAACGACACCCCGGACAAGACCCCGAGCCCCTACGACAGTGGCCGCGACGGCCTGGTGATCGGCGAAGGCGCCGGCATGCTGGTCCTCGAAGAGCTGGAACATGCCCTGGCCCGTGGTGCGCATATCCATGCCGAGATCGTCGGCTTCGGCAGCAACGCCGACGGCCAGCACACCACCCGCCCCGAGCAGGCGACCATGCGCCGGGCGATGGAACTGGCCCTGGAAGACGCCGACCTGGCGCCGGACGCCATCGGCTACGTCAACGGCCACGGCACCGCTACCGAGCAGGGCGATATCGCCGAGACCCTGGCCACCAGCAGCCTGTTCGGTGCGCGGATGCCAATCAGCTCACAGAAAAGCTTCCTCGGTCATACCCTGGGCGCTTGCGGCGCGCTGGAGGCGTGGTTCAGCATCGAGATGATGAACAGCGACCGCTACGTGCACACCCTCAATCTGGACAACATCGATCCACGTTGCGGCGAACTCGACTACCTTTGCGGTGAGTTCCGCAGCATCAGCAACCAATACGTCATGAGCAACAACTTCGCCTTTGGCGGGGTCAACACCTCGTTGATCTTCCGCCGCTGGACCTGAAGCACAAAGGAGAGAAAGGAATGTCTTCGATGATTCGCGCGGCCCTGCTGGGCCTGGTGCTGGCCTTCGTGGCGGGCTGTACCTCGAAGCCGGTGATGGTGCCCAAGGAGTTGCTGGTGGTCGGTCACTCCTACACCGACCAGGAAATCCAGCAGGCCATCCTCAAGGCCGTGGCCGAGCGCGGCTGGACCGCGCGTAGCGTCACGCCGGGCCTGGTCCAGGCCGATATCACCGTGCGCAACACCTTCTTCGCCGCCGTCAATATCCACTACAGCCTGAGCAACTTCCGCATCGACTACCGCGACAGCCGCGGCCTCGACTACAACGACGGCAAGATCCATCGCAACTACAACCGCTGGGTCTACAACCTCGATAAAAGCATCATGCGGGAACTGAAGCGCATCGAATCCGATCGGATGGTGCAACGTGCCATCAACGAACAACGCTCCAACAACTACTGACCGCTCTAAGGAAAGAATCCATGCGCCTGAAAACCTGGACCGCCACCACCGCCCTGCTGCTGTGCGCCCTGCCTGGCATCAGCCAGGCCCGGGATACTACGCTCTACCTGCCGTTCGAGAAGGTCGTGCAGCAGATGTACAACGAGGGCAAGCTAGACAAGTCGCTCAAGTTCTACCTGGCCGGCGTGCAGCCCAAGGGAAAGGTCACCGTGCTGAGCCCCAATGCGGTCACCAACAAGAAGACCAACGCCTTCAACAAGTCCGATGAAGAAGCCTGCGAATGGGCCCTGCAAGGGGCGCTGCTAACCATGCAGGACGCCGCGCGCAAGGTGAATGCCAACGCCGTGACCAATATCGTCAGTTACTACAAGAAGAACGAGCGCAAGGACGCCACCACCTACGAATGCCACGCCGGTGCATTCATCGGCGGTGTCGCGATCAAGGGCGACCTGTCCAAGGTCGACTGAGTCCTAGCCTTTACGGGTGAGCAACTCGACGAAGGCCCCGGCCATCGCCGACGCCTGCTCCCTGCGCTGCACCAGCCACACCGCGGTGACCGCATCCTCGTCCAGCAGGGTGCGGTACACCACGCCATCGATGCGCATGCGCTGGAACGACGCCGGCAGCACCGACACCCCCAATCCCGCCGAGACCAGGCCGATGATGGTCATGACTTCCGCCGCCTCCTGGGCGAAATGCGGAGTGAACCCGGCTTGCCGCGCCAGGCTCAGCAACTGGGCATGCAGGCCGCTGCCGTAGCTGCGCGGGAAGAACACGAAGGGTTCATGGGCCAAAGCCGCCATATGGATGCCCGGCTCGTTGCCCTGGGCCAGCGGATGATCGGCGTTCAGTACCGCCACCAGCGGCTCACGCAGCAGTTCGGTGGCCACCAGTGACTCCGGCAGGGGCAACGGCCGCATCAGGCCGACTTCGATGCTTTCATCGAGCAGGGCGTCGGCGACGTCGCGACTGCTCATTTCCTTGAGGTTCAGGTGCACCGCCGGGAAGCGCTGGCGGAAGCGGTAGATCGCCCGGGGAATGCTGGAGTTGAACGGCGCCGAGGAGGTGAAGCCGATCTTCATCTCGCCCAGCTCGCCCAGTTGCGCGCGACGCGCCACATCGGCGGCCTTGTCCACCTGCGCCAGCACCTGGCGTGCCTCTTCGAGGAACAAGCGGCCGGCTTCGCTCAGCTCCACTCGTCGGTTGGTGCGTTCGAACAGGCGCGCGCCCAGCTCCTGTTCCAGGGCCTGGATCTGCTGGCTCAGCGGTGGCTGGGAAATCCCCAGGGCCTGCGCGGCCCGGCCGAAGTGCAGTTCTTCGGCGACGGCGATGAAATACCGCAGGTGGCGCAATTCCATGGAGGCTCCAATAGGTCGTAAAACCTCTTAAACAGGTCGAACAATATATTGGAAGTAATCATTAGCCAGCTATATGATTTTTCTCGTTACCCCTCAAGGCCCATCCCGCCGAGGTCCCCGTGAAAACTGCTGTAGCGCCCCACGCCCACGAAATTCCCCCCGAACCTGTGGCCGACATTGCCACCACGCTCACTGAAACCTGGATCGAAAAAGGCACCCCGGCCTTCATGCGCACGGTGCTGGCGCTGTTCTGCGGCGGCTTCGCCACCTTCGCCCTGCTCTACTGCGTGCAGCCGATGATGCCGCTGCTGTCCAAGGACTTTTCCATCAATGCGGCGCAGAGCAGCCTGGTGCTGTCGGTGTCCACCGGCCTGCTGGCGTTCGGTCTGCTGATCACCGGGCCGATCTCGGACCGCATCGGGCGCAAGCCGGTGATGGTCTTCGCCCTGTTCTGCGCGGCCTTGAGCACCATCGCCAGCGCGCTGATGCCGACCTGGGAAGGGGTGCTGGCGATGCGCGCGCTGGTGGGCCTGTCGCTGAGCGGCCTGGCGGCGGTGGCGATGACCTACCTGAGCGAAGAGATTCATCCGCAGCACATCGGTCTGGCGATGGGCCTTTATATCGGCGGCAATGCCATTGGCGGCATGAGCGGGCGATTGATCACCGGGGTGCTGATCGACTTCGTCAGCTGGCACACGGCAATGCTGGTGATCGGTGGCCTGGCCCTGATCGCGGCGGCGGTGTTCTGGAAGATCCTGCCGGAGTCGCGCAACTTCCGCGCCCGCTCGATGAACCCGCGTAGCCTGCTGGACGGTTTCGTCCTGCACTTCCGCGATGCCGGGCTGCCGTGGCTGTTCCTCGAAGCCTTCCTGCTGATGGGTGCGTTCGTCACCCTGTTCAACTACATCGGCTATCGCTTGCTGGCCGAGCCGTACCACATGAGCCAGGCGCTGGTGGGGCTGCTGTCGATCGTCTACCTGTCGGGCATCTACAGCTCGGCGCAGATCGGCGCCCTGGCCGACAAGCTGGGCCGGCGCCGGGTGTTCTGGGGCACCATCCTGCTGATGTTCAGCGGCATGCTGCTGACCTTGTTCACAGCATTGCCGCTGGTGATCGTCGGCATGCTGGTGTTCACCTTCGGCTTCTTCGGCGCCCACTCGGTGGCCAGCAGCTGGATCGGCCGGCGCGCGTTCAAGGCCAAGGGGCAGGCTTCGTCGCTGTACCTGTTCAGTTACTACGCAGGATCGAGCGTGGCGGGGACGGCGGGCGGGGTGGCCTGGCATTACGCCGGGTGGAACGGGATCGGGGTGTTTATCGGCAGTCTGTTGGTGATCGCCCTCGGGGTGGCCTTGCACCTGAGCAAACTGCCGCCGAAGACGGCTTGAGACCGGCTACCTGTTATTTCTGACAGGCTGCGCTCCGGCAAACCACATGTTCAGATGAAGCCGCCACCCTTCTCTGGACCACGATCATGAAACAGCACATCCGTTGGCCTCTCGGAGTTGTACTTTTCACTTTCGCGCTGTCTGTGCTGTCAGCCCCTTCCACCCCACCGGCCTTGAACGACGGCTATGCCGTCGTCGAGAGCCTGAAGGCACGCTACGCCGATACGGCCAGGGAATGTGCCGACGACAGTCCGGGCCTGAACTGCAACGGCGTGCTGGTCCGCGCGATCAGCCGCTGGGATGACCCGAAGTTCTGGAACCCCACCAGCGACTACATCAAGCGTAATGCCATATCGTTTTCCTACATTCGCGATGGCTGCGGCAACCACGACTTCCCCAAACCCTGCCCCGATCACGGCATCACCGATGTCCATGCCTGGGTGGAGCATGCCTCACAGGTCGGTGAGGGCTTTTTCTGCTATATGGAGCCAACGGCACATTGGTTCCAGTTCAGCATCGATGTTCGCCAGCGCTACGATGACATCGACCGCGGCCGCTGGAACGAGATCGTGGTCGCCGTCTGGCCGCAGGACATCCCCGAGCAACTGCCGATACAAGCGCTGTTCTACTTGGATGACGGCCTGGCCAAAGCGCAGAAGATGCAACAGAGCTTCTTTGCCGCGACAGGAATTTTGCTGCCGATCATCAAGCTCGCGCTGAATGAAAAGGAAATTTTCAGCTACTCGCCGGATGACCAGACGGCGGTGACCTCCCGGCAAAAACAGCAAGCTGCCGCTGAAACGATGTAGATGCAAAACACTGTGGGAGCTGGCTTGTCGGGGCGTCGAACCGCAGCGATGGGCATGGGTACCTACACAACTTCGGGTTTACCCAAACCATCCATGCGACGCGGTCCAGGTAGGAGCTGCTTTAGCTGCGATGGACCGCGCTAGCGGTCCCAATACCATCCCGCACGAGCCTTTGGCCAAGCCGCATCATGGACTCACAGTGCCTGGTCTACCGCGTTTCTCCAGGCTCACTGGATAGACCGGATTTGGGACCGCGCCAGCGGTCCCAAAACCATCCCGCACGAGCCTTTGACCAAGCAGCATCGTGGATTCACCGTGCTCGGTCCGCCGCGTTTTTCCAGGCTCACTGGGTAGACAGGATTTGGGACCGCTGTGCGGTCCTTCGCAGCTGAAGCAGCTCCTATGTATGGACTCACCCACACTGTCTATGTATGGACTCACCCACACTGTCTAGCCGCTCTTGAACAAAGTTGCCCGGTTGCATCTATGTATCAGGCCTATACGAGGAAGCTGTGCGCTTCTGGCCAACATTGGGTAAGCCCGCGGAGTGCCGATTACTTATAGACCTCAAGGGCCGGTAGGAGCTAAGGCATCTAATCCGCGACGGTCTGACCAAGGGTCAATGTTCGTTAGCAGCGGGTGGAGCGCTCAGCGCCCCGGTGGCGGAACTCTGTTGATCAGGAGTTCATGGATGCCTCCTGATTTTTATTCGGTTTACGCTGATAAACCTGTTCGCTTTGCAACAGCACCCAGGCAATACGCAGGTTGCGATTGGCCAACCTGACGGCAGCTTCCTTGGGGCCCAGGCGGGACTTCCAGCGCAGCAGGCGACAATCATCCGGATGCTCCGAGTCAGGACGAACCTGCCTGAGTACGGCATGCGCCCCCTGGATCACAATGCTCCTGATGTAGCCATCACCTCGCTTGCTCATCTTGCCGAGCCTGTTTTTCTCACCACTGCTGTGCTGATCGGGCACCAACCCGAAATAGGCGGCAAACTGCCGTGCATTGGCAAAACGCTCAGGATGCGTCTCCTTGGCGATCAGTGCTGTGGACGTGATTGGCCCAAAGCCGCGTATCGTCATCAATCTCTGCGCGACGGCGTCTTCCTGGGCAATGGTTTTGAGCCTGGCATCAAGGTGCTCGATACGTTGGTTGTGGTACTCCCAGTCGGTCAGCAGTTCATCGAGCAATTCCCGCAGCATTTCAGGCAAGGGGACAGAGGCATCCTCAAGAATCAGCGGAACGCCTTGCCTGATCGGTAAATCACCTTTTGCCAAGGTGATGCCCTGTTCCATAAGCAGGCCTCGTATCTGATTGCCCAGTGCCGTGCAGCGCTTCCCATAACCCCGGCGTGAACGGTGCAAAGCCTGTACAGCCAAGGCCGTGGTGCTTTTGACCGGTACGGACGAGATGTACTGATCTCGACCCGCGCGCAAGATGGCAAGCACGTCATTGCGGTCATTCTTGGGGCCGCAGCGGTGTATCTGTACAGATTGAGCCGGGAGAATGCGAACGGGGTTGCCCTTGCTCTGCAGTTGACGCGCCCAGGCTTGTGCACCTGGTCCGGTTTCCATCAAGACCATCACACTGCAAGGCAGTGCGTTCAGGCACTCGTAAAACGCTTGCCGTGACTTGATTCGGTGCTCGTAGATAACCTTTCCGGTCTTATCTTCGCCCGCCAATTGAAAAACGTTCTTGGCCAGATCAACGGCCAAGACCGCTACATCAGTTGGAGGCACGGAATTGCATTTCGCCATATGCTTGTTCATGGACTCACCCTCGCTGCCGTTGGCTTTTTAGGAACGCCACCGTGGCACTGTGATGCCTCGGCGGGGGTGAGTCCATCCAATTACCGGGATCGCGTCGGCCTTTGCTCAAGATGTGTAGATACCCATGCTCATCGCTGGCAAGCCAGCTCCCACAGGGACTGCGCCGAGCCCAGATACTGTGGCTGGCCCAGAACCCTGTGGGAGTCGGCTCGCCAACGATGAGCATGGGTATCTACACATCGTTAGCTTGGTGCAACGCGGAACGTGTGGGAGCGGCTGTTAGCCGCGATCGGCGGCGAAGCCGTCGTAAAACCTGAGTCCCAAGTCTTTCTGACACACCGAGGTCACCGGTTTTATGGCCGCTTCGCGCCCAATCGCGGCTAACAGCCGCACACAGGGTCTGTGTTACGCCTGATTGAGTTGTGTAGATACCCATGCAACGATGAGACCAGCAGTCACAACATCAATCTGCTTGTCCGCCAACATAGACCATCTCCCACAGGCTCTGTGCATGCATTGGGACTGCTGATCAGTTAACGATCTCGACCACGTCCACATCGATCTCCCGCGACATCAGGTGCTTCTCCACCTCACCGGTCAGCTTGACCTTGGTCTTGTCGTTGAACGCCACCGGCGGCAGGTCTTCGTTGTCGATCTCGACGGTGATGGTGCCGGTGTTGTCCTTGAACTCGTACTTGTCGTCGTTGTTGACCTTCTTGATCACGTAGCCGGTCAGTACCACCGGGGTGTCGTCGGCAGCGTCGTTGGCGGCAGCCACGGTGGTGACCGATTGTGCACCCGGACCGGTGTAGCCGGTGTTGGCCGCCAGGGCTGCGGTGCTGAACAGAGGGGCGAGGATAAGGGCGAGGTAACGGGCTTTCATGGTGCTGATCCTTCTCAAGAGTTGATGGGATCAGATTACCGAGGGCCGCTGAATTGAAGCTTAATCCGCAAAGCAAAATGCCCGGCACCTGTAAGACCGGGCATCCAGACTCAAGCAACCTGTAACCGTTGTACCGATCCTGCAATGGCGTCACCGTGCTCCAACTCGGCTTTGCGCAGGTCATAGGCCGTCTGCAAGTTGAGCCAGAACTCCGGAGTGGTATCCAGACAAATGGCGAGGCGCAGCGCCATGTCCGCAGAAATGCCGCCTCGCTCCAGCAAGATGTTGTTGACCGTCGGGGCGGATACGCCCAAGGCACGCGCCAAGGCCGAAGCGCTGAAGCCCATTTCACGCTGATAGTCTTCCCGAAGTACCTCTCCGGGATGTACCGGTCTCATGCCGTTCTTGAACATGCTTCACCTCAGTGGTAGTCGGCGATCTCGACATTTTCAGGACCGTTTTCGGTCCATACGAAACACAGGCGCCATTGATCGTTGATTCTGATGCTGTGCTGTCCGGCACGATCACCGCGAAGGGACTCCAACCTGTTTCCTGGCGGTGAACGTAGATCCCGCAACTCGCCAGCAGCATCCAGGGCTGCGAGCTTGCGCTCGGCGACAGACTTGATATCCGTCCAGCGTCGCGTTCTTCCAGTGGTAAAAAGTAATTCCGTGTCGTTACATGCGAAGCTTCGAATCATATTTCGTAACGCTTAACGTTATTAATTAAGCTCAAGTATACACGCCCAAAATAAAAACGGCACTGCCCCGTTCAAGGGAAGTGCCGTTCTTGCTTGGCGAATAGTCCCGGCACTTGCCGGGCGTTTCGCTTTTACTGGTGATACTGCGCCGAAAGCTCATGCACCGCATTGATGAACACACCCGCATGCTCCGGATCGACTTCCGGGGTGATGCCGTGGCCGAGGTTGAACACGTGACCCGAGCCCTGGCCGTAGCTGGCGAGGATGCGCGCGACTTCGGCGCGGATGGCCTCGGGCTTGGCGTAGAGCACGGTCGGGTCCATGTTGCCTTGCAGGGCGACCTTGTCGCCGACGCGGCGGCGGGCGTCGCCGATTTCGCAGGTCCAGTCCAGGCCGAGGGCGTCAGCACCGGCTTCGGCGATGCTTTCCAGCCACAGGCCGCCGTTCTTGGTGAAGAGGATCACCGGCACCTTGCGCCCTTCGTGCTCGCGGATCAGGCCGCTGACGATCTTGCGCATGTAGGCCAGGGAGAACTCCTGGTACGCCGCCGCCGACAGGTTGCCGCCCCAGGTGTCGAAGATCTGCACCGCTTGCGCGCCGGCCAGGATCTGGCCGTTGAGGTAGCTGGTGACCGACTGCGCCAGCTTGTCGAGCAGCAGGTGCATGGCCTGCGGGTTGTCGTAGAGCATGGCCTTGGTCTTGCGGAAGTCCTTCGACGAGCCGCCTTCGACCATGTAGGTGGCCAGGGTCCATGGGCTGCCGGAGAAGCCGATCAGCGGTACACGGCCGTTCAGTTCGCGGCGGATGGTGCTGACCGCGTCCATGACGTAGCCGAGGTCCTTTTGTGGATCAGGGATCGGCAGGGCTTCGATGTCGGCCAGGCTGCTGACCACTTTCTTGAAACGCGGGCCTTCGCCGGTCTCGAAGTACAGGCCCTGGCCCATGGCGTCGGGGATGGTGAGGATGTCGGAGAAGAGGATCGCGGCGTCCAGCGGGTAGCGGTCCAGCGGTTGCAGGGTCACTTCGCAGGCGAATTGCGGGTTCATGCACAGGCTCATGAAATCCCCGGCCTTGGCGCGGCTGGCACGGTACTCCGGCAGGTAGCGGCCGGCCTGGCGCATCATCCACACCGGGGTGACGTCTACAGGTTGCTTGAGCAGGGCACGGAGGAAACGATCATTCTTCAAGGCAGTCATGTCGGCATCCGGAAAAAAAGTGCGGGCATTTTCTCAGACGGACAAAGAAAAGGCACGGTGCTTACCGTGCCTTTTGTCTATCAGAATGCCTCAGGTCAATAGTTTTTGTTGTAGGACCCAGTGGGCGGCAAATCAGACGCCCAGGTAATCGAGGATCCCTTCCGCCGCATTGCGGCCTTCGAAGATCGCCGTCACCACCAGGTCGGAACCGCGGACCATGTCGCCACCGGCGAAGATCTTCGGGTTGCTGGTCTGGTGCTTGAACTTGCCTTTTTCCGGGGCGACGACGCGGCCCTGGCTGTCGGTCTGGATGTCGAACTGCTCGAACCACGGCGCCGGGCTCGGACGGAAACCGAAGGCGATGACCACGGCATCGGCCGGGATGATCTCTTCGGAGCCCGGGATCGGCTCGGGGCTGCGACGGCCACGGGCATCCGGCTCGCCGAGACGGGTCTCGACCACCTTCACGCCTTCGACCTTGTCTTCGCCGATGATGGCGATCGGCTGGCGGTTGTAGAGGAACTTGACGCCCTCTTCCTTGGCGTTCTTCACCTCTTTGCGCGAGCCAGGCATGTTCGCCTCGTCGCGGCGGTAGGCGCAGGTCACGGCCTTGGCACCCTGGCGGATCGAGGTACGGTTGCAGTCCATCGCGGTGTCACCACCGCCGAGAACGACGACCTTCTTGCCCTTCATGTCGACGAAGTCTTCCGGCGACTTTTCGAAGCCCAGGTTGCGGTTGACGTTGGCGATCAGGAAGTCCAGGGCGTCATGCACGCCTGGCAGGTCTTCGCCGGGGAAGCCGCCCTTCATGTAGGTGTAGGTGCCCATGCCCATGAATACGGCATCGTATTCGGCGAGCAGTTGCTCCATGGTCACGTCCTTGCCCACCTCGGTGTTCAGGCGGAACTCGATGCCCATGCCGGTGAAGACTTCGCGGCGATTGCTCAGCACGGTCTTTTCCAGCTTGAACTCGGGGATGCCGAAGGTCAGCAGACCGCCGATTTCCGGGTTCTTGTCGAACACCACCGGAGTCACGCCGCCGCGCACCAGGATGTCGGCACAGCCGAGGCCCGCAGGGCCGGCGCCGATGATGGCGACGCGCTTGCCGGTCGGCTTGACCTTGGACATGTCCGGACGCCAGCCCATGGCGAAGGCGGTGTCGGTGATGTACTTCTCCACCGAGCCGATGGTCACGGCGCCGAAGCCGTCATTGAGGGTGCAGGCACCTTCGCAGAGACGGTCCTGCGGGCACACGCGGCCGCAGACTTCCGGCAGGGTGTTGGTCTGGTGCGACAGCTCCGCCGCCGCGAGGATGTTGCCTTCGGAAACCAGCTTCAACCAGTTGGGGATGAAGTTGTGTACCGGGCACTTCCACTCGCAGTACGGGTTGCCGCAACCCAGGCAGCGGTGGGCCTGCTCGGCCGACTGCTGGGGCTTGAAGGGTTCGTAGATCTCGACGAACTCTTTCTTGCGCTGGCGCAGCAGCTTCTTCTTCGGATCCTTGCGCCCGACTTCGATGAACTGGAAGTCATTACTCAGACGTTCAGCCATTTTTCAAAACCTCTTTACCGCAGTTGCTAGCTTCAAGCTGCAAGCTGCCAGACGATCACGTTTAGCCGGCGAGCCTCGCGCTGGGCGAGGTCGCCGCTTGCAACTGCGTTATTGCGGGTTGGCCCGGGTGCTGGAGAGCAGGTTCTTCAGGTTCGCCGCCTTCGGCTTGACCAGCCAGAAGCGACGGACGTAGTCATCCAGGTTTTCCCAGAGCTCACGGCCCCATGCACTTCCGGTCTCTTCGACGTACTCGGTCAGCACGCGGTGCAGATGGCTGCGGTAAGCCTCCATCGCCTCGCCGGTGATCCGCTGGATTTCCACCAGTTCATGGTTCAGCTTGTCGACGAAGCTGTTGTCCATGTCCAGCACGTAGGCGAAACCGCCCGTCATGCCGGAGCCGAAGTTGTAGCCGGTCTTGCCCAGGACGCAGACAAAACCACCGGTCATGTATTCGCAGCAGTGATCGCCAGTGCCTTCGACGATGGCGTGGGCACCGGAGTTGCGCACCGCGAAACGCTCGCCCGCGGTACCGGCGGCGAACAGCTTGCCGCCAGTGGCGCCGTACAGGCAGGTGTTACCGACAATGGCGCTGTCCTGGGTGGCGAACGGGCTGCCGGCTGGCGGCACGATGGTCAGCTTGCCACCGGTCATGCCCTTGCCGACGTAGTCGTTGGCGTCGCCTTCCAGGTGCATGTTCAGGCCGCCGGCGTTCCACACGCCGAAGCTCTGGCCTGCAGTGCCCTTGAAGCGGAAGGTGATCGGCGCCTTGGCCATGCCCTGGTTGCCGTGCAGACGGGCGATCTCGCCGGAGATCCGTGCGCCGATGGAACGGTCGCAGTTGCAGATATCCAGTTCGAACTCGCCGCCGCTCTGGTCGCGAATGGCCGGCAGGGCCATGTCGACCATCTTCTCGGCCAGCGTGCCCTTGTCGAAAGGCGGGTTGCGGTCGACCTCGCAGAACTGCGGCTTGTCGGCCGGCACGTGGGAGCTGCCCAACAGCGGGCTGAGGTCGAGGTGTTTCTGCTTCTCGGTTTCACCCGGGAGCATTTCCAGCAGGTCGGTACGCCCGATCAGCTCGCCGAGGCTGCGCACGCCCAGCTTGGCCAGCCATTCACGGGTTTCCTCGGCGATGTAGGTGAAGAAGTTCACCACCATGTCGACGGTACCGATGTAGTGGTCCTTGCGCAGCTTGTCGTTCTGGGTGGCCACGCCGGTGGCGCAGTTGTTCAGGTGGCAGATACGCAGGTATTTGCAGCCCAGGGCGATCATCGGTGCGGTACCGAAGCCGAAGCTTTCGGCGCCGAGGATGGCCGCCTTGATCACGTCGAGGCCGGTTTTCAGGCCGCCGTCGGTCTGTACCCGGACCTTGCCGCGCAGGTCGTTGCCACGCAGGGTCTGGTGGGTCTCGGCCAGGCCCAGTTCCCACGGGGCGCCGGCGTACTTGATCGAGGTCAGCGGCGAAGCACCGGTACCGCCGTCATAACCGGAGATGGTGATGAGGTCGGCATAGGCCTTGGCCACGCCGGCGGCGATGGTGCCGACACCGGCTTCCGCCACCAGCTTGACCGAGACCAGCGCCTGCGGGTTGACCTGCTTGAGGTCGAAGATCAACTGCGAGAGGTCTTCGATCGAGTAGATGTCGTGGTGCGGCGGTGGCGAGATCAGGGTCACGCCCGGAACCGCATAGCGCAGCTTGGCGATCAGGCCGTTGACCTTGCCGCCTGGCAGCTGACCGCCCTCGCCCGGCTTGGCACCCTGGGCGACCTTGATCTGCAGCACTTCGGCGTTGACCAGGTACTCGGGGGTGACACCGAAGCGACCGGTGGCGACCTGCTTGATTTTCGAGCTGCGGATGGTGCCGTAGCGCGACGGGTCTTCGCCGCCCTCACCGGAGTTGGAGCGCGCGCCCAGGCGGTTCATCGCCTCGGCCAGAGCTTCGTGGGCCTCCGGCGACAGTGCGCCGAGGGAGATACCGGCGGAGTCGAAGCGCTGCAGGATGGCTTCCAGCGGCTCGACTTCGGCCAGGTCCAGGGCCTGCTCGGCGGTCTTGACCTTGAGCAGGTCGCGGATCATCGACACCGGACGGTTGTCCACCAGTGCGGTGTATTCCTTGAACTTCTCGTAGTCGCCCTGCTGCACGGCGGCTTGCAGGGTGTTGACCACGTCCGGGTTGTAGGCGTGGTATTCGCCACCGTGGACGAACTTCAACAGACCACCCTGCTGGATCGGCTTGCGCGCGCTCCAGGCTTCGGCGGCGAGCAGCCTCTGCTCGTTCTCGATGTCGACGAAGCGCGCGCCCTTCAGGCGGCTGGCCACGCCACGGAAGCTCAGGCCGACCACTTCTTCCGACAGGCCGACCGCTTCGAACAGCTGGGCGCCACGGTAGGAAGCGATGGTGGAGATACCCATCTTCGACAGGATCTTCAGCAGGCCCTTGGAGATGCCCTTGCGGTAGTACTTGAAGACTTCGTCCAGGTCGCCCAGCACTTCGCCGGTGCGGATCAGGTCGGCCAGCACTTCATAGGACAGGTACGGATAGACCGCGGAAGCACCGAAGCCGAGCAGCACAGCGAAGTGATGCGGGTCGCGGGCGGTGGCGGTTTCGACCAGGATGTTGCTGTCGCAACGCAGGCCTTTTTCGGTCAGGCGGTGGTGCACGGCACCCACGGCCAGCGACGCGTGGACCGGCAGCTTGCCCGGAGCGATATGACGGTCGGTCAGCACCAGTTGGGTCTTGCCGGAACGCACGGCCTCTTCGGCCTGGTCGGCGATGCTGCGCACCGCGGCTTCCAGACCCAGGCTTTCTTCATAGTTGAGGTCGATGATGTGGCGCTCGAAACCGGGACGGTCGAGGTTCATCAGCGAACGCCACTTGGCCGGCGAGATCACTGGCGAGCTGAGGATCACCCGCGAGGCGTGCTCCGGGGACTCCTGGAAGATGTTGCGCTCGGCACCGAGGCAGATCTCCAGCGACATGACGATGGCTTCGCGCAGCGGGTCGATCGGTGGGTTGGTCACCTGGGCGAACTGCTGGCGGAAGTAGTCGTAGGTCGAACGCACGCGCTGCGACAGGATCGCCATCGGCGTGTCGTCGCCCATCGAGCCGACCGCTTCCTGGCCCTGCTCGCCGAGCGGACGCAGGACCTGGTCACGCTCTTCGAAGGTGACCTGGAACATCTTCATGTATTGCTTGAGCTGGTCGGCGTCGTAGCTGGCCACGCCCTGGTCGTCGCTGAGGTCGGCCTGGATGCGCAGGGCATTCTGGCGCAGCCAGCGCTTGTACGGGTGGCGCGACTTGAGGCGGTCATCGATGGCGTTGGTGTCGAGGATCTGCCCGGTCTCGGTGTCGACGGCAAAGATCTGGCCCGGACCGACACGGCCCTTGGCGATGACGTCTTCCGGCTTGTAGTTCCACACGCCGATTTCCGAGGCCAGGGTGATGTAGCCGTTCTTGGTGGTGACCCAGCGCGCCGGGCGCAGGCCGTTGCGGTCGAGCAGGCAGACCGCGTGGCGACCTTCGGTCATTACCACACCAGCCGGGCCGTCCCACGGCTCCATGTGCATGGAGTTGTATTCGTAGAAGGCGCGCAGGTCGGCGTCCATGGTCTCGACGTTCTGCCAGGCCGGCGGAATGATCATCCGCACGCCACGGAACAGGTCGATGCCACCGGTGACCATGAGTTCGAGCATGTTGTCCATCGAGGACGAGTCGGAGCCTACGCGGTTGACCAGCGGGCCGAGCTCTTCCAGGTCCGGGATCAGTTCGTTCTCGAACTTGGTGCGACGGGCCTGGGCCCAGTTGCGGTTACCGGTGATGGTGTTGATCTCGCCGTTGTGGGCGAGGAAGCGGAATGGCTGCGCCAGCGGCCACTTCGGCAGGGTGTTGGTGGAGAAGCGCTGGTGGAAGACGCAGATCGCGGTCTGCAGGCGCTCGTCACCCAGGTCCGGATAGAAGGCGGCGAGGTCCGCCGGCATCATCAGGCCTTTATAGATGATGGTCTTGTGCGAAAAGCTGCAGATGTAGTGGTCGCTGTCTTCGGCGTTGGCCACCGAGGAGCGACGACGGGCGCTGAACAGCTTGATGGCGAATTCCTGGTCGCTCAGGCCTTCACCGCCGATGAACACCTGCTCGATCTGCGGCAGGCGCTCCAGGGCCAGGCGGCCGAGTACGCTGGTGTCGATCGGCACCTGGCGCCAGCCCACCAGTTGCAGGCCGGCGGCGAGGATCTCGCGGTTCATGTTTTCGCGGGCGGCTTCGGCCTTGGCGCTGTTCTGGTTGAAGAACACCATGCCCACTGCGTATTGCTTTGGCAGTTCGTTGCCGAAGGTCTCCTTGGCGACGGCACGCAGGAACTGGTCGGGCTTCTGCATCAGCAGGCCGCAACCGTCACCGGTCTTGCCGTCGGCATTGATCCCACCGCGGTGGGTCATGCAGGTCAGGGCTTCGATAGCAGTTTGCAAAAGGTGGTGGCTGGGTTCGCCCGTCATGTGGGCGATCAGACCAAATCCACAGTTGTCCTTGAACTCTTCGGGATGGTACAGACCTGTTTTCATAGACACTTTCTCACCAGGTTCGCCTCTCAAGTAGGCAAATCTCTTTTAATTCAACCACTTACCATCCACGCCGAACGAACGCCAGCTTTGCGGGGGCAATACGGGTGCCATTGTTGCACAGCGACAGACAAGCTCACAAATTTACTGACGCATCAGTGAAAATTTATGTCGCATTTTTGAATGTTTTTAAGCGGGTGCCGTGGTAACGGCTTGGCTTGAGTCTGAAGCGTTTCAGCCATGACTGCAAGACGGGCTTGTGGCCGGCAGTCCGGGACAGAAAAGCCTGCCGCGCATTTGCACAGCAGGCTGCCTGTGAATTCAGAGATTGATCAGGTGGCGGGGGTAGGAGCCACCTGAGTCAGGCTTTAATCAGCGCGTCGCAGCGAGCTCTTGTTGGACGCTTGCGACAGTGCGAGGCCAAGGTTTACCAGCCTGGACCTTGGCTGGCAAGGCTTTGATGGCATTCAGTGCAGCATCGCGACTGGAGAAGCTGCCGTAGGTGACCACGTACAGCGGCTTGCCCTGCAGGTTTTTCTTGAAGTAGCGATAGTCGCCACCCTGAGCTTTGACATAAGCCTGGGCGGTGGCTTCCGAGCTGGTGCCGAGGATCTGCACCACATAGTTGCCCGGTGCCTGCGAGCCATACCAGCCACTGCCAGCACCGCCGGCAGATGCTGCTGCAGCCGGCTTGGCCGCTGGTTTTTCCGCAGGCTTGACCGCTGGAGCGGCCGGCTTGGCAACAGCGACTTCAGCAGGCTTCGGTGCAGGTGCAACCGGCTTGCTGGCCGCAGGCGCGACAGGCTGATGAGTCGGTGCAACCGGCTGCGCGGAGGCCAGGGTCTGCGACGGCTGGATGGGCTGGGCCGGGGTCGGCGCAGGACCGGCAGAGGCACCATCGGGCGGGGCAATGGTGGTGACGGTTGGCGGTTGCAGCGCGGTGTTGCCTGCCGGGCCGCCTTCCTCGCCTTCGTTCATGCCGGCGGCTTCCGCCAGCGGACCGCGCATCACCGGCTGGGACTGGCCCACCAGCGGCAGCGGCATCGGCTGCGACGAGCCAGCGAATTCGATCGCCGGGCCGCCATTGTTCGACTGTGCATTGCTCGGCTGACCCTGGCCCAGCGGCAGTTGCGCCTGCTCGGCCGGTGCACCGGTCTTCGGCTGGTCGCCCTTCTTCGGCATCAGCACGGCAGCGCCGACGGCGACGATCACCACGGCAGACAGCGCCAGCACATGTTTCTTCGGCATAGAGAACCCCACTGATGGTCGCTTCGCCGTCGAACGGCTGGCGATCATGGCTTCGATCAAGGTATCGCGGGCGACCTGGTTGATGGTTCCGGGCCAGCCTTCGGAGTTTTGCTGGATATCGGCGATCTGCTCCGCGGTGAACACCTCGATGCCACGACCCGCGCCTTCCAGACGCTGCTCCAGGTATTCCCGGGTCTCGTCTTCGCTGTAGGGCTGCAGCTCGATGACATGGAAACGCTCTTCCTCGATCTCCAGCGCATCCAGGCTGGTGATCAGTTCGGGCTCACCGAACAGGAACACGTGGGGACGACCTTCGGCAGTACCCGCCGCCAGTTCCAGCAACGCTTGGAGCGCCGATTCGCCGAGTTGTTCCGCATCGTCCACCAGCAAGTAGACTTCCTGGCCGGTCAGCCCGAGCTGCACAACCTGGGACAGGATCGCCTGGACCTCGGCCTTGGCCACGTTGAGCGACTGCGCCACCTGGGCCAGCACGCCTGCTGCATCGCTGGCACCGCGGGCGGAAACCACCACGCTCTGCACCGACTGCTTGTTGGTGCTGGCCACCAGGGCCTGGCGCAGCAGGGTCTTGCCACTGCCTTGCGGGCCGGTCACCACCAGCAGCAACTGGCTGTAGCGGGCGAGATGATGCAGTTGCCCCAGGACCGGCTTGCGCTGGGCAGGGAAGAACTTGAAGCCCGGAACGCGCGCGGCGAAGGGATCGTGGTTCAGCTGGTAGTGGCCGAGAAAGGCCTCATCGGCATGCAAACTAGTCATCGGGCTCTCATCGACCTCAAAGCTGGGCCACGATGGCAGGGTAATCCGCCGCCAGCGTGGCCTGAAGAATCTCTTGCGGGTAGTCGTCGGTGACCACCGCCTCGCCCAGCTTGCTCAGCAGGACCAGGCGCAAACGACCATCGAGTACTTTCTTGTCTACCGACATGTGCTGCATGAACTGCGCCGGCGTCATGTCCTGCGGCGGTACCACCGGCAGGCCGGCACGTTGCATCAGGCGAATGCCGCGATCGCGGTCCTGCTGGCTGATCCAGCCCAGGCGCATGGACATTTCCAGGGCCATGACCGTACCCGCCGCCACCGCTTCGCCGTGCAGCCAGACACCATAGCCCATCTGGGTTTCGATCGCGTGGCCGAAGGTGTGGCCGAGGTTCAGGGTGGCGCGCACCCCGGACTCGCGCTCGTCGGCCCCCACTACCGCAGCCTTGGCCGCGCAGGAGCGACGAATGGCCTCGGTCAGGGCGGCGCCATCAAGATTGCGCAGGGCATCGACGTTGTCTTCCAGCCAGCCGAGGAACGGCTCGTCGCAGATCAGGCCGTACTTGATCACCTCGGCCAGGCCGGCGGACAGCTCGCGGGGCGGCAGGGTGCGCAGGCTGGCGGTATCGATCAGCACCGCGTTGGGCTGATAGAAGGCGCCGACCATGTTCTTGCCCAGCGGGTGGTTGATGCCGGTCTTGCCGCCGACAGAGGAGTCGACCTGGGACAGCAGGGTAGTCGGCACCTGGATGAAATCGACGCCGCGCTGGTAGCAGGCGGCAGCGAAGCCAGCCATATCGCCGATAACGCCGCCACCAAGGGCGATCACGGTGGTGCGGCGGTCATGCCGGGCGGTGAGCAGGGCATCGAAGATCAGTTGCAGGGTTTCCCAGTTCTTGTAGGCCTCGCCGTCCGGCAGGACCACCGGCAGCACCGAGTAGGCACCGAGGGTCTGGGTGAGACGCTGCAGATACAGCGGGGCGACGGTCTCGTTGGAAACGATGGCGACCTGCCGGCCGGCAATATGCGGCGCCAGCAGTTCAGGTTGTTCCAGCAGCCCTTCACCGATGTAGATCGGGTAGCTGCGTTCGCCCAGGTCGACCTTAAGTGTCTGCATGTATCCCCACAAAGAACGAAGACGCGGACTCGAAGCTTCGGTCCGCGTGATAACAAAGTGCCTCGTCACGGCATGACTGGTCGCCGAGGATAGTCATGCGTCAGCGAGGCGGCAACTTCTGCAAGCGCTCGAGAATATCCAGCACCACCATGCGCGGTGGCCGTTCGTCGGTTTCCACCACCAGGTCGGCGATCTCCCGGTACAGCGGATCGCGCAGCGCCAGCAGGTTGCGCAGGGTCTCCTCGGGATTGGCGGTGCGCAGCAGCGGACGATTGCGGTCGCGGGCGGTGCGCCCCACCTGTTGCTCCACGGAAGCATGCAGGTAGATGACCCGCCCGCCATCGTGCAGCGCCTTGCGATTGGCATCGCGCATCACCGCACCGCCGCCGGTAGCCAGGACCACGCCATCGGCAGCGCAGAGTTCGGCGATCATGGCCTGCTCGCGGTCGCGGAAACCCGGCTCGCCTTCCTTATCGAAGATCCACGGAATATTGGCGCCCGTGCGCAGTTCAATTTCCTTGTCGGAATCCTTGAATGGCAGGCGCAGCTCTTTGGCAAGCAGGCGGCCGATGGTGCTTTTGCCAGCACCCATCGGCCCAACAAGTATCAAATTTCGCACAGAATCAATGACTCACAGCAATCGCCTGGTCGCTCATGATACGCGGTGTCAGGAAGACCAGCAGCTCGGATTTTTTCTCTTGGACGGTGGAGCGACGAAACAGCCGCCCAACATACGGCACATCGCCGAAAAATGGCACCTTATCCAGCACATTACTTTTAGTGGTGGAGTACACACCGCCGATCACGATGGTCTGGCCATCCCCCACTCGCACCCGGGCAGTGACCTCGTTCTTGCGGATCGGCGGCACGCTGCCCTGGATGTTCAGGTAGTCCGGCTCGTCCTTGGTCACCTTGACCTGCATGCTCACCTGTCCGCCCGGCAGGATCTGCGGCGTGACCTCCAGCGACAGCGAGGCCTCGCGGAAAGTGATCGACGTGGTGCCGTTGACCCCCGACTCCTGGTACGGCACCTCGGAGCCCTTGAGGATCCGCGCGGTTTCCTTGTCGGCGGTGAGCACCTTGGGCTGGGAGATGATTTCGCCGTTGCCGGTTTTTTCCATGGCGCTCAACTCCAGATCCAATAACGCGCTGTCGCCGACAAAACCGAAGCCGAGGCGACCACCAGCGCGTTCGAGCCCAAGGTCGACGAAGGTCGGCGACTCCACTCCCGCTCCCTTCACCGCGAGTCGCCCGCCACCCAGCGAGCCACCCCAGGCCACCCCCAGGTTGCGCTCGTAATCGACATTGGCCTCGACGATCCGCGCCTCGATCAGGACCTGACGGACCGGCACATCCAGTTGCCCGAGCAACTGCCGGAGCCGGTCGAGACGCTGCGGATGCTGGCTGGTGATCAGGGTGTTGGTGCGCTCGTCGACGCTGATCGCGCCCCAGGGCTCTTCTTCCGGGCCGGTTTCCAGCAGCGGCTGGAGCAATGCGGCAAGATCCTCCGCCCGTGCATGGTTGACCCGCAGCAGCGCCTGCTCGCGCAACCCGGAGAGCGGACGCCCGGAGTTCTCCAGCTCTGCCAGCGGCGCCACCCACAGCACATTGCCGTCCAGACGCTTGCCCAGCCCCTTGCTGCGCAACACCGTATCCAATGCCTGCTCCCAGGGCACCTCCTGCAAGCGCAGGGTGAGACTGCCGCGCACCTCGTCGCTGACCACCAGGTTGACGCCCACGAAGTCGGCCAGCACTTGTAGTACTGCCCTGACCTCGACGTCCTGGAAATTCAACGACAACGCTTGCCCCGCATGGCCGGCAGGTGCCGGAACCGCGCCGGCGAATGGTGCTGCCAGCAACAGGCAGAGCAGCCACCTTTTGAACATCCTGTTCAAGTCCTTCTCCTTGTTTATCCGTTGCCGAGCGTCAGCACCCTGGGGATAGCGGCGATACCCTCTGCCCCCAGCAGCAACTCGATACGCCCTTCCTCGACCAGCACCACCCGGGCATCCGCCAGATGGTCACCCTCGCGCAGCAGATGTACCGAATCGCCCAGGCTGACCAGTGCCGCCTGCCCGAAACGGTCTTGCAAATAGCCCACCATCCGCGCCTGATCCAGCCCCAGGGCAGCCACCCCCGCCGCCCAGGCCTCGGACACCTCGAATGGATTGCGCGCCTCGACCGGCGCTGCTGTCGCCTGCTCGACCACCATCTCCGGTTGCAGTACCCGATACGCCTGGAGCCGCAGTTGCAGGCGCAGGGTCCCGGGCTCATTCGCCTCCGCAGCGCTCAGTTGCAGCTCGTGCAGCGTCACCAGCTTGCCCAGCTTCGCGAGGCCGGCGATGAAACGCTTCAAGGCGCGGTACTCACCAAGCATCTGCAATTGCAGCGGCAACTCGATACGGTTGGCGCCCGCGTGCGGATCCAGCACCGAGACCTGCTCGAAGGACAGCTCCGCCCCCAACTGGCCAAGGCCCTGCAACAGACTCGCCAGGCCATCATCGTCGAACAGTTCGCGGTGGCTGCGCAGCAGGTCGGCTTGCAGCCGGGCAACCTGCGCTTGCTGGGCCGCCTGCGATTCCACCTCGGCGGATTGCACCCGCCATTGCTGTTGCAACTCATCATGCAGGGCCCCTTCCCGGCTGATCGAGTCGAGCAGACCACGCCCCATGAAGCCGAAGGCCAATGCCGGGACCAGCAGCAGACACCCCGTCAGCAGAGCGCCCTTCGCCCACCACGGCCAGCGCAGCAGCGCGCGCCAGTCCAGCATGTCGTCGATCAGCGAAAGATTCATGGCGACTCCGGGGAACGCAGGCTGACCACAAGCCGAAAGCGCTCGCCTGATGGAGAGGACACCAGTTCTTGTAAATCCGGCGCCCCCAACCCGGACGACTGCTGCAGATTGCGCAACAACTGGGCCACCTCGGCACCGCTGCGCGCCAGCCCGGACAGTCGCAACTCACCGTCCGCCAGGTGCAGTTCGCTCAGCCGGGCGCCTGCCGGAACGATCTCCATCAAGCGAAAAAGCAGATCGCCACTCGCCCACTGCTGCCGTCGCAATGCCTGCAACTCGTCCCACTGCGCCTGCAAGTCGGCGAAACGGCTGCGCAAGTCCGCAACCTGTTCAAGGCCATCGGCGAGCCCGGCGATACGCTCATCCAGCCGGGCATTGGCCTCGCCACTCCGGTCAAGATGCTGATTCAGCAGGCCGATCCCCAGCAGCGACAGCAATGCTCCCAGCAGCAGGCTGCCGAACAGCAGCCCCTGCCAATAGCGAATCGCTCGCCGCCTGCGCCATTCGCGCCACGGCAGCAGATTGACCCCGGCCATCAGTCGTAACCCCGCAGGGCCAGTCCGCACGCGACACCAAGCAGGGGCGCGGCCAGCTTCAGCCCCTCGTGGTCGCGCTGTGGCGGCAACAGCCCTGCCAGAGGATCGAGGGCCCGGGTGACGACACCCAGGCGTTGCTGCAGTTGCTCGGCGAGCCCTTGCCAACCGGCCTCGGCGCCGGCCAGCCAGAGCCGATCCGGCATCGAGCCGGGCTCGCGCAACAGGCACTGGTCGACGAACTCCACCAGGCTTTCGAGACGCGGCTCCTTCGGCAACTGGTGCTCGCTGAACAACAGCGCCCCGTCAGCGCGAAAGCCATGAAACACCCAGCCATCCGCTTCCAGCAGCAATACTGCGGACAGTCCCGGTGCCTGTCGGGCCAGCACCCGTTGCCAGGCATGACTGTCGATATCGACGATCCGCGCACGCATCCCGGCCAGGTCCATGACCTGTTCCAGGCTGTCCAGCCACTCCTGGCGACAAGCGGTGAAGGCGACATTGAGCATGCCCGGAGTACCGGACACGACCCGATAGTCCAGGGCCGCCTCTTCCACCGAAAAGGGGATGAACTGCTCGGCCTCGTCCCGCAGCCGCTCGTCGATTTCCTCGTCATCCAGCCCTGGGGGCATTGCCACCGCATGCTGGATCACCGCGGCGGCCGGCACCGCCAGCACAGCCTCGCGAACACTGGCAGCGCTGTGCACCAGCGCCCGGCCCAAAGCCTCGGCCACCACCTCATGAGCGACTACCCGACCGTCCTGCAAGGCTCTGGACGGCAGTGGCTCGACCGCCCAACCACGCAGCGCCAGGCCACGCGGTCGGCGCTCCAGTTGCAGCAATCTGACGGCACCGGAGGCGATTTCCACCCCCAGCAGTGAACCGGCATCCCGGCTTGTGCGTCCAAACATCCTGTTTTCCTCGTTCCGTCCTGAAAAAAGGCAGCAAGCCGCCGTCCTGGCGACGGTGGCAGCCATGCCACCTTGACACCCGGTGCAAATCACGCGTGGAAGTGAAAATTGCTTATAATGCGCAGCGTTTTTCCGGCCCGACGGGCCCTGCGCTCAACCCAAAACTCCTACTGGACACCCCAAAGCCTTGATACGCCTGCTGAAGTTCTTCTGGTGGTCTTTCGTCGCAGTCATTTGCGCAGCCGTCCTCGGTCTGAGCGGCGCGTTTCTGTATCTTAGTCCCAGCCTCCCGTCGGTCGAGGCGCTGCGAAGCATCCAGTTGCAGATACCGCTGAGGGTCTACAGCAGTGACGGCAAGCTGATCGCCGAGTTTGGCGAAATGCGGCGGTCTCCAATCCGTTTCGCGGATATTCCCCCACACTTCATTCAGGCATTGCTGTCAGCCGAGGACGACAATTTCCTCAATCACTACGGTGTCGACCCCAGCAGCCTGATGCGCGCCGCCACGCAACTGCTCAAGTCCGGGCATATCCAGACCGGCGGCAGCACCATCACCATGCAGGTGGCGAAGAACTTCTTCCTGACCAGCGAACGCAGCTTCTCGCGCAAGACCAACGAGATCCTCCTGGCCCTGCAGATCGAACGCGAGCTGACCAAGGACGAGATCCTCGAGCTGTACGTCAACAAGATCTACCTGGGTAACCGCGCCTACGGCATCGAGGCGGCGGCACAGGTGTACTACGGCAAGTCGATCCGTGATATCAGCCTGGCGCAAATGGCGATGATCGCCGGCCTGCCCAAGGCGCCGTCGCGCTTCAACCCGCTGGCCAACCCGGCCCGGGCCAAGGAGCGCCGCGACTGGATCCTCGGGCGCATGTACAAGCTGGGCAAGATCGACGAGGCCAGCTACCAGGCCGCTCTCGCCGAGCCGCTGAATGCCAGCTACCACGTGCCGACGCCGGAAGTGAACGCGCCGTACATCGCCGAAATGGCTCGCGCCGAGATGGTCGGTCGCTATGGCAGCGATGCCTACACCGAAGGCTTCCGCGTGACTACGACGGTTCCGAGCAACCTGCAGGAAATCGCCAACAAGGCGGTGCTCGACGGCCTCACCGAATACGACCAGCGCCACGGCTACCGCGGCCCTGAATCGCGCCTGCCGGGCAAGACCCGCGCGGCCTGGCTGCAGGAACTGGCCAAGCAGCGCACCCTGGGCGGCCTGGAACCGGCCATCGTCACCCAGGTCGACAAGAGCGGCCTGCGCGTGCTGACCCGCAGCGGCGAAGACGCCAGCGTCGCCTGGGACACCATGAAGTGGGCCCGCCCCTTCCTCAACACCAACAGCCAGGGGCGCGCTCCGCAGCAGGCCAGCGATGTGGCGCAGGTCGGCGACCTGATCCGGCTGCGACGCAAGGATGACGGCAGTCTGGCCTTCAGCCAGGTACCGGGAGCGCAGAGCGCACTGGTGACCCTCGACCCGAACACCGGGGCGATCCGCGCCCTGGTCGGCGGCTTCTCCTTCGAACAGAGCAACTACAACCGCGCCACCCAGGCCAAGCGCCAGCCGGGCTCGAGCTTCAAGCCGTTCGTCTACAGTGCCGCGCTGGACAACGGCTACACCGCCGCCAGCCTGGTCAACGATGCGCCGATCGTGTTCGTCGACGAGTACCTGGACAAGGTCTGGCGGCCGAAGAACGACACCAACACCTTCCTCGGCCCGATCCGCATGCGCGAGGCGCTGTACAAGTCGCGCAACCTGGTGTCGATCCGCCTGCTGCAAAGCATGGGCGTGGACAGCACCATCGACTACATCGCCAGGTTCGGCTTCAACAAGCAGGACCTGCCGCGCAACCTGTCCCTGGCACTGGGCACCGCGACCCTGACGCCGATGGAGATCGCCACCGGCTGGAGCGCCTTCGCCAACGGCGGCTACAAGATCAATCCGTACCTGATCGAGCGCATCGAGAGCCGTAACGGCGAGACCCTGTTCACCGCCAACCCGCCGCGCACGCCGACCGGCCACGAGGCCCAGGGTGGTATCGCCGCGCCGCAGGAGCAGCCGATCACCATCGACGGTCAGCAGGCAGCTGCGACGCAGCCCCAGGCCCCGGTCATCGCCGAGCGCATCATCGACGGGCGGACCAGCTACATCCTCACCAGCATGCTGGAAGACGTGATCAAGCGCGGTACCGGCCGCCGGGCCATGGCCCTGGGCCGCAATGACCTGGCGGGCAAGACCGGGACCACCAACGAATCCAAGGACGCCTGGTTCTCCGGCTACAACGCCGACTACGTGACCACGGTGTGGACCGGCTTCGACCAGCCCGAGACTCTGGGCCGCCGCGAGTACGGCGGTACCGTGTCGCTGCCGACCTGGATGAACTTCATGGGTGCGGCACTCAAGGACAAGCCGGAGCACCGCTTGCCGGAGCCGGAAGGCATCCTCAGCCTGCGCATCGATCCGGTCAGCGGCCGTGCGGCCACGCCGAGCACGCCGAATGCCTACTTCGAACTGTTCAAGGCCGAGGACACGCCGCCTTCGGTGAACGAGATGGGCAATGGCGCAGCGCCTGGCAGCCCGCTGCCAGCGGATGAGGCGGCGCCGATGGATCTGTTCTGATCCAGAGACTTGCACCGGGAGTGCCGGCCTCATCGCCGGCAACGCCGGCTCCCACAGGGTTCTAGGCCAGCCACAGGCCCCTGTGGGCTGGCTTGCCAGCGATAGGCATGGGTATCTACACAACTTCAGATCAAACACGAAACGACAGGGTCCCGCGTACCTGTGGGAGCGGATTTATCCGCGATCGGCGGCGAAGCCGTCGTAAAACCTGAGTTCCAGGTCTTTCTGACACACCGATAGCACCGGTTTTATGGCCGCTTCGCGCCCAATCGTGGCGGTCCGGCGTTCCGGTAAATCCGCTCCTACAGGGACCGCGTTGAACATGGCAGAGATGTGTAGATACCCATGCAGCGATAGAGCCCTGAAGAACACCATAAAAAGCCCCGCCCAATAAAAAAGCCCCGACTCTCACGAGCCGGGGCTTTTTAGTGTTGCTTCAGCGGATCAGCCGTTGAACACTTCATCCACGCTGTTCAGCGGGTAGTGCTTCGGATACGGCAGGGTCGCTACGCCGGATTCGATGGCGGCCTTGGCCACGGCATCGGAAACCACGTTCAGCAGGCGTGGGTCCAGCGGCTTCGGAATGATGTAGCCACGGCCGTATTCCAGCGCGTCGACGCCGTAGGCCTCGCAGACTTCCTTGGGAACCGGCAGCTTGGCCAGGTCTTTCAGGGCGTTGGCGGCGGCGATCTTCATTTCTTCGTTGATGCGCTTGGCGCGAACGTCCAGGGCACCACGGAAGATGAACGGGAAGCCCAGTACGTTGTTGACCTGGTTCGGGTAGTCGGAACGACCGGTAGCCATGATCACGTCGCTGCGAGTGGCGTGAGCCAGCTCTGGCGAGATTTCCGGATCAGGGTTGGAGCAGGCGAACACGATCGGGTTGGCGGCCATGGAGTTCAGGCCTTCAGCGCTCAGCAGGTTCGGGCCGGACAGACCGACGAACACGTCGGCACCGTCCAGGGCGTCGGCCAGGGTGCGCTTGTCGGTAGCGTGGGCGAACACAGCCTTGTACTGGTTCAGGTCGTCACGGCCAGCGTGGATCACGCCGGAACGGTCGATCATGAAGATGTTTTCGACCTTGGCACCCATGCTCACCAGCAGCTTCATGCAGGAGATGGCTGCGGCGCCAGCGCCCAGGCAGACGATCTTGGCGTCGCCGAGGGTTTTGCCAGCGATTTCCAGGGCGTTGATCATGCCGGCGGCGGTAACGATCGCGGTACCGTGCTGGTCATCGTGGAAGACCGGGATGTCGCACTGTTCGATCAGGGCGCGCTCGATCTCAAAGCACTCAGGCGCCTTGATGTCTTCCAGGTTGATGCCACCGAAGGTGATGGAGATACGCTTGACGGTGTCGATGAAGGCCTGTGGGCTTTCCGAGTCGACTTCGATGTCGAATACGTCGATACCGGCGAAGCGCTTGAACAGAACACCCTTGCCTTCCATGACCGGCTTGGACGCCAGTGGGCCGAGGTTACCCAGGCCAAGAATGGCGGTACCGTCGGAGATCACTGCGACCAGGTTGCCCTTGCCGGTGTATTGGTATGCCAGCTCAGGATCGCGACCAATTTCACGCACCGGCTCGGCGACGCCCGGGCTGTAGGCCAGCGCCAGGTCACGTGCGGTTGCGGTTGGTTTGGTGAGCTCGACGCTCAGTTTCCCCGGACGAGGCTGAGCATGATATTCGAGAGCGGCAGTTTTCAGGTCTGACATGGTGGGCATTCCGCTTGTTTACTGTTCTGACGGACCGCCGAGGATACGCAAAGAGCAATGGGCCGACAAGACTGCCCGGTCACTTGTGTCAAGGCCTTTAACCTACGACTTTCAGCCAAGACCCGCGTAGTTCAAGGCTTTCAGTGTGTACAATCGACAATAAAAAATGTTCACAATTTTTTAGCTGTCGACCTTCTCCAGCATGCTCGTGTCGGTAAGCGTCAGCAACCAGCGTTTTTCACCGGGTTTCAGCGCAGATTGGCGAGAACGATCCAGCACCCAGCCACGTACTTCGATGCGGCGCGCCTTGAGACCGGAGGTAAAGGAAGGCGAAAACCCGCGCTGCAACCTTGCCGGCACCTGAACCACCAGGGAGCCGTCAAGTTCGATGCGGATGCCGCCGCGATTGCGCTGGATAGCGCTGACCCTGCCGCTGACCAGAGCAAACCCGGGACGGCGCAGATCCCGCGCCGCCGGCACCCGCGAACTGCTCCAGAGACCTAGCCTGGCCTTGCGTGCAGCCCTTTCGGCCTGGCGCTGACACGCCACCAGGCTGACGTTCGGCGCCACCGCCACGCGATAGCCCAGCCCTTCGCGCAACAGTCGGGCCGACAGATTGTCGCCAGAGCGCCCGTACACCTGGGCCAGGGTGCGGCCGTATCTGTCGTGGCTTTCACGGCCGATGCGCAAGCCGACACGCCCGCCATTCTCCCGAACCAGCGCCGCCAGCCGCCGACGGGCGGTCTCGGCCAGAGGCTCGCTGCGCTTGCCACGGCGCCCGATTTCCGGGGTGTTGATGCCAATCAGGCGAACACTGCGACCGTCGACGAGGCGCAAGGTGTCGCCATCCACCACATGCTGCACCTTCACCGTGGTGAGCCCGCTGGGTACCGGGCAGAAGGCTTGCGCCGGCAGGTGCCAAATCGCGGCCATAAAAAAAGCGCCCACAAGGGACGCTTTCTTCAGCAACGCGGGTAAACCCACGCGCAAACTTACTTCTTGGCGCCGAACATGCCGAAACGGTCGGCGAACTTCTGTACGCGGCCGCCGGTGTCCAGGACTTTCTGCTTACCGGTGTAGAACGGGTGGCATTCGTTGCACACGTCGATCGGCATCGGCTTGGCGAAAGTGGAACGGGTTTCGAACTTGTTGCCGCAGGAGCAGGTCACTGCGACTACTTCGTAATTCGGGTGAACATCAGGTTTCATGGTGAAACTCCTCGACTGACGTGCCGCCACCCAACACCATTGTTGAATACCGCACGTAATTAGGCGGCGAATAATACCAGAGGCGAGCATCAACGCAAGTTGTCGCTCGCACCGACCGTCGTCTGCTAGGCTCGCCGGCACCTGGAATCATCCCTACAGAGAAAACTGCGCGTGTCCGACGTCATCCTTCGCCTTGCCCTGCCTTCGCCCCTGCGCCGGCTGTTCGACTACAGGGCCACCGCGAGCATGGCCCGCCAGGCGCTGACACCGGGCATGCGCGTGCGCGTGCCATTCGGCCGTCGGGAGATGATCGGCATCCTCGTGGAGGTGGCCGAACACAGTGAAGTCCCGGCGGACAAGCTGAAGCCGGCGATCGCCCTGCTCGACCCGGTGTCGCCACTGCCGGCGGCGCTGTTCAAGCTGTGCCTGTGGACGGCCCAGTACTACCAGCACAGCCTCGGCGACACCCTGAGCTGGGCGCTGCCGGTGCTGCTGCGCCAGGGCGAACCGGCCGAAGCGCGCCAGGAGCGCTTCTGGCAGATTGCGCCGAACGCGCGCTTCGACGACCCACGCATCGCCCGCGCACCGCGCCAGCGCGAAGCCCTGGCCACCCTGGCCCAGCATCCCCATGGCGTGGCCCACGGCCTGCTCGGCAAGCTCGGCTTGAGCAAAGACAGCCTCGACCTGCTGCTGGCCAAGGAGCTGGTGCAGGTGGAGGTCCGCCGCCACGCCCCGCAAGCGCGCCACGAACACTGGCTGGCGCAACCAGAACTGCCACTCAACGATGAACAGCGCGCTGCCTTCCATGCCGTGCGCGCCGGTTTTGGTGCGTTCCATGCCTTTCTGCTGGCCGGGGTCACCGGCAGCGGCAAGACCGAGGTCTACCTGCAACTGATCCGCGAAACCCTCGAAGCCGGCAAGCAGGCGCTGATCCTGATCCCGGAGATCAATCTCGGCCCGCAGACCCTGGCTCGCTTCGAGCAGCGCTTCAATGCGCGCATCGCCTTGCTGCATTCCGCAGTCAACGATCGCGAGCGCCTCGACGCCTGGCTCGCTGCCCGCGATGGCGAGGCCGATATCATCATCGGCACCCGTTCGGCGCTGTTCACGCCGATGAAGAACCCGGGCCTGATCATCATCGACGAGGAACACGACGGCTCCTATAAACAGCAGGAAGGCTTGCGCTATCACGCTCGCGACCTGGCCCTGGTGCGCGCGCGGCAAGAGAACATCCCGATTCTGCTGGGCTCGGCGACACCCTCCCTGGAAAGCCTGCACAACGCCCATTCCGGCCGCTATGGCCTGCTGCGCCTCAATCACCGCGCCGGTGGCGCCCAAGCCCCGCGCTTCCTGCGCCTGGACGTGAAAAGTCGGCCCCTGGACAGCGGTATCAGCGGCCCGATGCAACAGGCCATCGGCCAGACCCTCGCCGCCGGTCAGCAGGTACTGGTATTCCTCAACCGCCGCGGCTTCGCCCCCACCCTGCTCTGCCACGATTGCGGCTGGCTGTCCGAATGCCCGCGCTGCGACGCGCGGATGACCGTGCACCAGCGCTCTGGCGAGCTGCGCTGCCATCACTGCGGCTATGACGAACGCACGCCGCGCCAGTGCCCGCAGTGCAACCATGTCGACCTGCGCCCGGTCGGCGCCGGCACCGAGCGCGCCGAGGAGCGCCTGAGCATCCTGTTCCCGGACTATCCGGTGCTGCGCGTGGACCGCGACAGCACCTCGCGCAAGGACGCGATGAACCAGTTGTTCGCCACCATCCAGCGCGGCCAACCGTGCATTCTGGTAGGCACGCAGATGCTCGCCAAGGGCCACCATTTCCCGCGGGTGACCCTGGTGGCCATCCTCGATGCCGATGGCGGGCTGTTCTCCGGCGACTTCCGCGCCAGCGAACGCATGGCCCAACTGATCGTCCAGGTTGCCGGCCGCGCCGGACGCGCCGAGGAGCCAGGCAAGGTGATCATCCAGACCCACCTGGCCGACCATCCTTTATTGGTGCAGCTCACCGAACAGGGTTACTTCGCCTTCGCCGAGCAGGCCCTGAGCGAGCGCCGCGCCGCCGGCCTGCCGCCCTTCGCCCACCTCGCCCTGCTGCGCGCCGAGGCGCACAAGCCGGGCCAGGCGGAAAGTTTTCTCGACGAAGCCTGCTCGGCCGCCGAACGATTGCTCGCCGAACAGGGTCTGCATGGCATCGAATTGCTCGGCCCGGTACCGGCACCGATGGAACGCCGCGCCGGACGCTTCCGCGCCCAACTGCTCTTGCAGGCCAATGCGCGTGCGCCGCTGCACCGGCTGATCGCCGCGTGGCTGCTAGTGTTGGAGGGGCTGCCCAGCGGTCGCCAGGTGCGCTGGTCCCTCGATGTGGACCCGGTGGACCTGTACTGACCCCGGCCCCAAAAGGTTGGCAACCCGCGCCCGGCAACGGATAATGCCCAGTTTTTCCACCTGCGCCTCGAAGCGCCACCGCGCTTGCGGTCGAAAGAGAATCCCATGAAAGACACCATTCGCCAGCTCATCCAGCAAGCCCTGACCCAACTCACCGCCGACGGTGTGCTGCCTGAAGGGCTGGCGCCGGCGATCCAGGTGGAGAACGCCCGGGACAAGACCCACGGCGATTTCGCCAGCAACATCGCCATGATGCTGGCCAAGCCGGCTGGCCTGAAGCCACGCGACCTGGCCGAGAAGATCATCGCCGCACTGCCGGCCGACCCGCAGGTGAGCAAGGTCGAGATCGCCGGCCCGGGCTTCCTCAACTTCTTCCAGAACACCCAGGCCCTGGCCTCGCGCCTGGATGCCGCCCTGGCCGACGCCAAGCTCGGCGTGCACAAGGCCGGTGCCGCGCAGAAGGTGGTCATCGACCTGTCCGCGCCGAACCTGGCCAAGGAAATGCACGTCGGCCACCTGCGCTCGACCATCATCGGTGACGCCGTGGCGCGGGTCCTGGAGTTCCTCGGCGACGAAGTGATCCGACAGAACCACGTCGGCGACTGGGGCACCCAGTTCGGCATGCTGCTGGCCTACCTGGAAGAGAACCCGATCACCAGCGACGAGCTGTCCGACCTGGAGAACTTCTACCGCGCGGCGAAGAAGCGCTTCGACGAATCCACCGAGTTCGCCGACCGCGCCCGCGGCCTGGTGGTCAAGCTGCAGGCCGGCGATGCCGAGTGCATGACCCTGTGGACCCGCTTCAAGGACATCTCGCTGTCGCACTGCCAGAAGACCTACGAACTGCTCAACGTCAAGCTGACCATGGCCGACGTCATGGGCGAGAGCGCCTACAACGACGACCTGGCCAACGTGGTCAGCGACCTCAAGGCCAAGGGCCTGCTGGTCGAGAGCAACGGCGCCCAGTGCGTGTTCCTCGAAGAATTCAAGACCGCCGACGGCGAGCCGCTGCCGGTGATCGTACAGAAGGCCGATGGCGGCTATCTCTACGCCACCACCGACCTGGCTGCCGTGCGCTACCGCAGCAACGTGCTGCATGCCGACCGCGCCCTGTACTTCGTCGACCAGCGCCAGGCCCTGCACTTCCAGCAAGTGTTCGAGGTAGCCCGTCGTGCCGGCTTCATCACTCACCCGATGCAGACCGAGCACATGGGCTTCGGCACCATGAACGGCGCCGACGGCCGTCCGTTCAAGACCCGCGATGGCGGCACCGTGAAGCTGATCGACCTGCTGACCGAAGCCAAGGAACGCGCCTATACGCTGGTGAAAGAAAAGAACCCGGAGCTGCCGGAAGACGACCTGCGCGCCATCGCCAAGGTGGTGGGCATCGGCGCGGTGAAATACGCCGACCTGTCCAAGCACCGCACCAGCGACTACAGCTTCAACTTCGACCTGATGCTCAACTTCGAAGGCAACACCGCGCCTTACCTGCTCTACGCCTACACCCGCGTTGCCGGCGTGTTCCGCAAGCTGGGCAAGGACTTCAGCGAAGTCGACGGCCAGATCGTCCTGCAAGCCCAGCAGGAACAGGACCTGGCCGCGCGCCTGGCGCAGTTCGCCGAGATCCTCAACAACGTCGCCGAAAAAGGCACCCCGCACATCCTGTGCAGCTACCTGTACGACGTTGCCGGCCTGTTCTCCAGCTTCTACGAAAACTGCCCGATCCTCGCCGCGGACACCCCGGAACAACAGCAAAGCCGCCTGCGCCTGGCTGCCCTGACCGGCCGCACCCTGAAACAGGGCCTGGAACTGCTGGGCCTGGAAACCCTGGAGCGCATGTAAGTTGGCTGCCAAGAAAAAACCTGCTCCCAAGCGCGGCGCCAGCCGCAACCAGCCCGCGGCCAAGGCGCCGATTCCGGGCTGGATGTGGCTGGCGGCCGGCCTCACCATCGGTGCCTTCATCGTCTTTCTGATGAAGCTGGAACCGGGTCGCGAGGACGTGAAACGGGAAAAACCGGAGCAGCAGAAGGCCGAGAAGATCGCCGAGGCAAACAAGACGCCGCCCAGCCCGCAGCAACCGGTGAAGCCGAAATACGACTTCTACACCCTGCTACCGGAATCGGAGGTGATCGTGCCGCCGGAAGCCGTACCGGAGAAAACCCCGCCGGTACCGGCGCAGCCTCCGGTGACCCCGGCAGAAGCGGCGAAGATCGACACCGCCCGTGCCCAGGCCGCGCTCAACGGCGAAGTCCCGCCACCCGCGCCACCAGTGATCAAGCCGGCCGCCACCACGCAGTTCTATCTGCAGGCCGGCTCGTTCCGCAAACAGGCGGATGCGGACAAGGTCCGGGCACAGATCATCCTGCTCGGTCAGTCGGTGCAGGTGGAGTCCGGTACGGTGAAGGAAGAGACCTGGTACCGGGTGCTGGTCGGTCCGTTCAGCAACCGCGAACAGCTGACCGTGGCGCAGAAGCAACTGGCTGGCAGCGGTTTCAACAACCTGCTGTTGCAGCAACGCCAGACCCGTCAGTAACCCCCGCCGCAAATGAAAAGGCCCTGATGAGAATCAGGGCCTTTTTGCTTCAGTAGCGCTCTTGCGCGTTCTTCATCGAGATCTGCGTGTTCAGCGTCCAGAAGTCGTACAGCACTCCGACCACGAACAGACCGCCGGTGAACAGGTAGATCACGCCGGTGATCCACTTGCCCATGAACATCCGGTGTACCCCGAACACACCGAGGAAGGTCAGCAGCAGCCAGGTGACGCTGTAATTGATCGGACCATCGTGAAAACGCAGGTCGGCTTCACGGTCCATGGCCGGGATCAGGAACAGGTCGATGATCCAGCCGATGCCCAGCAATCCCAGGGTAAAGAACCAGATGGTGCCGGTGACAGGCTTGCCGTAGTAGAAGCGATGCGCCCCGAGAAAACCGAAGATCCACAGCAGGTAGCCAATGACCTTGCTGTGGGTATCGGGGCGTCCTGCATTTTGATAACCGTTCATTCATAGCCTCGACGGGTTAGGAAAAAAATATCTAAAAACGATGTGACTTTTTTGGAACTTACCGACGTATGACAGTTCCGAGACGACCAGCGGATCAGAAATTGACCAGAAAGCTGTTATAAAGTTGCGCGCCAACACCCATAAGAGCCTTGCCTAATGCATTCTTTTTTCAAGACATGGCTGACTATTTGCCTATTGATACCCCTGGCCGCCCACGCCACCAATCGTGAGCAACGTCTTCCCAACGGTTATGTTGGATACACCGCCAACGCCACCGCAGTCCGCTCGAACAAGAGTAGCTCCGGCAAGCTCCATGCTTCCCGCCGGGTCACCAATGCCGCTGCAAAGCAGGCCGTCGCACAGATGCCGGCGAGCCAGAGCAGCAACGTGCTCAGCCGCGCCGTCAACCAGTTGGGCACGCCCTATCGCTGGGGCGGCAGCACGCCGGGCAAGGGCTTCGACTGCAGCGGGCTGGTGAAGTACGCCTTCAACGACATCGACGATGTCGACCTGCCGCGCACCTCCAACGCCATGGCCAACGGCGACCATGGGGTCAAGGTCGCCCGCAGCGACCTCAAGCCGGGTGACCTGCTGTTCTTCAATATCCGCAGCCGCCGGGTCAACCATGTGGCTATCTACCTCGGCAACGATCGCTTCATCCATGCCCCGCGCACGGGCAAGAACGTGACCATCGATACGCTGAACAAGCCGTACTGGCAGAAGCACTACGTGGTGGCCAAGCGGGTGTTGCCGCAACAGCAACAGCAGTTGCGCCTGGCCAAGCGCTGATCCCCCGAAGCTTCTATCGTCTGGACCGACGCCATCGCCGGCAACGCCGGCTCCCACAGGTATCGAGTACACCGCCGAACCCTGTGGGAGCTGGCATTGCCAGCGATGAGGCCGTCTGTAGCACCTTGCCACCCGGCCTGACGCCATACCTCCCCAAACCCCGCCAAGCGGGTAGAATGCCCCGGACCCAAAAGCTGCTGGCATTCATTCCATGTCCACCATTGCCGACAACCTTTCCACCCTCGCCGCCCGCATCCAGGCCGCCGCCACCGCAGCCGGCCGTAACCCGGCGGATATCCAGCTGCTCGCCGTGAGCAAGACCAAGCCCGCCGACGCCGTGCGCGAAGCCTTCGCTGCCGGAGTCCGCGATGTCGGCGAGAACTATCTCCAGGAAGCCCTGGGCAAACAGGCCGAATTGACCGACCTGCCCTTGACCTGGCACTTCATCGGCCCCATTCAGTCGAACAAGACTCGCGCCATTGCCGAGCACTTCGACTGGGTACATTCGGTGGACCGACTGAAAATCGCACAACGCCTCTCGGAACAGCGCCCGGCGCACCTGGCGCCGCTGAACCTGTGCCTGCAGGTCAACGTCAGCGGCGAGGCCAGCAAGTCCGGCTGCACCGCAGAAGAACTGCCGGCCCTGGCCCAGGCCATTGCCGCACTGCCAAACGTGCGCCTGCGTGGCCTGATGGCGATTCCCGAGCCGACTGACGACCGCGCTGCCCAGGATGCCGCCTTCGCCCGCGTGCGCGAGCTGCAGGACAGCCTGGGACTCGGCCTCGACACCCTGTCCATGGGCATGAGCCATGACCTGGAAAGCGCCATCGCTCAGGGCGCGACCTGGGTCCGCATCGGCACCGCGCTGTTCGGCGCCCGCGACTACGGCCAGGCCTGATCCATGCTTCTTTCCTCTTCTTCTATCAAGGACCTGACATGAGCAAGACTCGTATTGCCTTTATCGGCGCCGGCAACATGGCCGCCAGCCTGATCGGCGGCCTGCGCGCCCAGGGCCTGGAAGCCGCGCAGATCCGCGCCAGCGACCCGGGCGCCGAGCAACGGGCGAAGATCCACGCCGAGTACGGCATCGCCATGTTCGAAAACAATGCCGACGCCATCGAAGGCGCCGACGTGGTGGTGCTGTCGGTCAAGCCGCAGGCAATGAAAGCCGTCTGCGAAGCCCTCAAGCCGAGCCTGAAACCGGGCCAGCTGGTGGTCTCGATCGCCGCCGGCATCACCTGCGCGAGCATGAACAACTGGCTCGGCGCCCAGCCGATCGTACGTTGCATGCCCAATACCCCGGCACTCCTGCGCCAGGGCGTCAGCGGCCTGTACGCTACCGGCGAAGTCAGCGCCGAACAGCGCCAGCAGGCCGAGCAACTGCTGTCGGCGGTGGGCATCGCCCTGTGGCTGGATAGCGAAGCCCAGCTGGACGCGGTTACCGCCGTCTCCGGCAGCGGCCCGGCGTATTTCTTCCTGCTGATCGAAGCCATGACCGCGGCCGGCGAGAAACTCGGCCTGCCCCGCGAGACCGCCTCGAAACTGACTCTGCAAACCGCTCTCGGCGCCGCCCATATGGCCGTGTCCAGCGATGTCGATGCCGCCGAGCTGCGCCGCCGCGTGACCTCGCCCAACGGCACCACGGAAGCGGCGATCAAGTCCTTCCAGGCTAACGGCTTCGAAGCCCTGGTCGAGAAGGCACTGGGTGCTGCGGCACATCGCTCGGCGGAAATGGCCGAACAACTGGGCAACTAAGGAGAAACAAATGAGTGGATTGTCCGGCGCCGCGATCTTCGTGGTGCAAACCCTGGTCAGCCTGTACCTGGCGGTGGTCCTGATGCGGTTCATCCTGCAGATGGTCCGTGCCGACTTCTATAACCCGCTGAGCCAGTTCGTGGTGCGCGCCACCCAGCCGCTGCTCAAACCCATTCGCCGCATCGTTCCGAGCATCGGCGGCCTCGACACCTCGTCCCTGCTGCTGGCCGTGGTACTCCAGGCGTTGCTGATGGCCCTCGTACTGATGCTGATCTATGGCACCTTCGGCGACATCCTCCACCTGCTGCTGTGGGCGATCTTGGGTGTCACCTCGCTGTTCCTGAAGATCTTCTGGTTCGCCATGATCATCATGGTGATCGTCTCCTGGGTTGCGCCCAACAGCCACAACCCGGCCGCCGAGCTGGCCTGGCAGATCAGCGAACCGGTGCTGGCACCCTTCCGCCGCATCGTGCCCAACCTGGGCGGCATGGACATCTCGCCGATCTTCGCTTTCATCGCGATCCAGCTGATCCAGTCGTTCCTGATGCCCAAGCTGGCCGAGTACGCCAGCATGCCTCCAGAGCTGTGGCGGATGATCTGAAGCCCCTCTTCCCCGGCGGCGAGCCTTTGCTTGCCGCTGGGGATGGCCCTCTTTAGACTGACGCGTCATTCACGCGTGAGCAGGGTCGATGTCCACTGTCCTTCCCGAAGATTCCGTCGGTCTGGTTACACCGCAAATTGCCCGGTTCGATGAACCGCTGGCCCTCGCCTGTGGCCGTTCGCTGGCCGCCTACGAACTGATCTACGAAACCTACGGCACGCTCAACAGCGCGGCCAGCAACGCCGTGCTGATCTGCCACGCGCTGTCCGGCCACCACCATGCCGCCGGCTATCACACGCCGGAAGACCGCAAGCCGGGCTGGTGGGACAGCTGCATCGGCCCGGGCAAGCCAATCGATACCAACCGCTTCTTCGTGGTCAGCCTGAACAACCTCGGCGGCTGCAACGGCAGCACCGGCCCGAGCAGCGTCAATCCGGCCACCGGCAAGCCCTACGGCGCCGACTTCCCGGTGCTGACCGTGGAAGACTGGGTGCACAGCCAGGCACGCCTGGCCGATCGCCTGGGCATCCAGCAGTGGGCGGCCGTGGTCGGCGGCAGCCTCGGCGGCATGCAGGCGCTGCAATGGACCATCACCTACCCGGACCGGGTGCGCCACTGCGTGGACATCGCCTCGGCGCCCAAGCTGTCGGCGCAGAACATCGCCTTCAACGAGGTGGCCCGCCAGGCCATTCTCACCGACCCGGAATTCCACGGCGGCTCGTTCCAGGACCAGGGCGTGATCCCCAAGCGCGGTCTGATGCTGGCGCGCATGGTCGGGCATATCACCTACCTGTCCGATGACTCCATGGGCGAGAAATTCGGCCGCGAGCTGAAGAGCGACAAGCTCAACTACGACTTCCACAGCGTCGAGTTCCAGGTCGAAAGCTACCTGCGCTACCAGGGCGAAGAATTCTCCGGACGTTTCGACGCCAACACCTACCTGCTGATGACCAAGGCGCTGGACTACTACGACCCGGCCGCCCGCCACGGCGGCGACCTGGCGGCGAGCCTGGCCCATGTCACGGCGGACTACTGCGTGATGTCGTTCACCACCGACTGGCGCTTCTCCCCGGCCCGCTCGCGGGAAATCGTCGACGCGCTGATCGCCGCACGCAAGAACGTCTGCTACCTGGACATCGACTCGCCCTACGGCCACGACGCCTTCCTGATCCCGACGCCGCGCTACATCCAGGGCTTCACCAACTACATGAAACGCATTGCCTGCTGAGGACCCCATGAGAGCCGATTTGGAAATCATCCAGGACTGGATCCCCGCCGGCAGCCGCGTCCTCGACCTGGGCTGCGGTAACGGCGAACTGCTGGCCTCGCTGCGCGACACCAAGCAGGTCACCGGCTATGGCCTGGAGATCGACGCCGACAACATCGCCGAGTGCGTGGCCAAGGGCGTCAACGTCATCGAGCAGGACCTCGACAAAGGCCTGGGCAACTTCGCCAGCAACAGTTTCGACGTGGTGGTCATGACCCAGGCCCTGCAGGCGGTCGAGTACCCGGACCGCATCCTCGACGAGATGCTGCGGGTAGGCCGCCAGTGCATCATCACCTTCCCCAACTTCGGCCACTGGCGCTGCCGATGGTATCTGGCGACCAAGGGTCGCATGCCGGTTTCCGACTTCATGCCGTATACCTGGTACAACACGCCGAACATCCACTTCTGCACCTTCGAGGACTTCGAGGCGCTGTGCAGCGAGCGTCGCGCCCAGGTGCTCAACCGCCTGGCGGTGGACAATCGTCACCGTAACGGATGGGGTGGGCGCCTGTGGCCTAATCTTCTAGGTGAAATCGGCATTTATCGCGTCAGCAGCCCCGGCCTGCAGGAGCACAAGGTCGCGGTGTAACCCATCGTCAACCCGGAGGATAGGATCATGCGTCGCTTAGCCCTGTTGTTGTTCAGCCTGTGCCTGGCCGTGCCGGCACTGGCCGCCGATGCCGCCAAGCCGGAGCGCAAGGAAGTGTTCGGCGACATCACCGTGCATTACAGCGTGTTCAACTCCACCTTCGTCCAGCCGGCCACGGCCCAGGCCGCCGGGCTGGTCCGCAGCAAGAACCAGGGCGTGATCAACATCACCGTGCTCAAGGGCGGCAAACCCGCCGTGGCCAATGTCAGCGGCACCGTTTCCGACCTGACCAGCCGGCAGAGCAACCTGTCGTTCAAGCAGGTCACCGATCAGGGCGCCGTGTACTACCTGGCCCAGTTCCCGGTAGAACAGGAAGAAAACCGCACCTTCGCGATCAGCGTCGGCTCCGGCGAGACCAATAACAGCTTCAGCTTCACTCAAACCGTATTCCCAGGCGAATGATGAATATCCAGCAACTCGTATTGGCCAGCCACAACGCCGGCAAACTCAAGGAACTGCAGGCCATGCTCGGTGACACCGTGCAACTGCGTTCCATCGGTGAATTCAGCAGCGTCGAGCCGGAAGAAACCGGCCTGTCGTTCGTCGAGAACGCCATCCTCAAGGCGCGTAATGCGGCACGCATCTCCGGCCTGCCGGCGCTGGCCGACGACTCGGGCCTGGCCGTGGACTTCCTCGGCGGCGCGCCGGGCATCTACTCCGCGCGCTATGCCGACGGCAAGGGTGATGCAGCGAACAACGCCAAGCTGCTCGAAGCGCTGAAGGACGTGCCGGAAGCCGAGCGCGGCGCCCAGTTCGTCTGCGTACTGGCCCTGGTGCGGCACGCCGACGATCCTCTGCCGATCCTCTGCGAAGGCCTGTGGCACGGGCGCATCCTCACCGAGGCCAGCGGCGAACACGGCTTCGGCTACGACCCGCTGTTCTGGGTACCGGAAACCAACTGCTCGAGCGCCGAACTGGCCCCGGCAGACAAGAACCAATTGAGTCACCGCGCCCGTGCAATGAGCCTGCTGCGTCAACGTCTGGGCCTGGCATGACCGAACAATCGCCGGCCCAGCCACTGCACATGGACGAGGCAGGCTTCACCACTCAAGCACCACGGGCGGCACTCCCGCAGCTACCGCCCCTGGCGCTGTACATCCATATCCCGTGGTGCGTGCGCAAATGCCCGTACTGCGACTTCAACTCCCACACCGCCAGCGCCAACCTGCCTGAAGAGGCCTATGTCGACGCCCTGCTGGCCGACCTCGACCAGGAACTGCCGGCAGTCTACGGCCGGCCGATCAGCACGATCTTCTTCGGCGGCGGTACCCCGAGCCTGTTCAGCGCCAGGGCCCTGGGCCGGCTGCTGGCCGGGGTCGAGCAGCGCATCCCGTTCGCCAGCGATATCGAGATCACCCTGGAAGCCAACCCCGGGACCTTCGAGCAGGAGAAGTTCAAGGCCTACCGCCAGTTGGGGATCAATCGCCTGTCGATCGGCATCCAGAGCTTCCAGCAGAGCAAGCTGGAGGCGCTTGGCCGTATCCACAATGGTGACGAGGCGATTCGTGCTGCGGACATGGCGCGCAATGCCGGGTTCGACAACTTCAACCTCGACCTGATGCACGGCCTGCCGGACCAGACCCTGGAAGAAGCCCTGGGCGACCTGCAACAGGCCATCGATCTCGGCCCGACCCACCTGTCCTGGTACCAGCTGACCCTGGAGCCGAACACGGTGTTCTGGAACCAGCCGCCGGAGCTGCCGGAGGACGACATCCTCTGGGATATCCAGGAGGCCGGACAGGCGCTGATGGCCCGCCACGGTTATCGCCAGTACGAGATCTCCGCCTATGCCCAGCCGGGCCGGTCGGCGCGACACAATCTGAATTACTGGAGCTTCGGTGACTTCATCGGCATCGGTGCCGGCGCCCACGGCAAGCTCAGCCACCCGGACGGACGCATCCTGCGTACCTGGAAGACCCGTCTGCCCAAGGACTACCTGAACCCGGACAAGGCCTTCAAGGCCGGAGAAAAGCTGCTGCCGGTGGACGAACTGCCGTTCGAGTTCCTGATGAACGCCCTGCGCCTGACTGAAGGTGTCGACGCGGCGCTATTCAGCCGCCGCACCGGGCTGCCGATAGAGCAACTGAAAGAGGCGCGTCGCGAGGCCGAACAAAAGGGGCTTTTGCAAGTCGAACCGACGCGGCTGGTCGCCACACCACGGGGCCAGCTGTTCCTCAACGACCTGTTGCAGTACTTCTTGACCTAAGGAAAGCGCATGGACCTGGTACTCGACCTGCTCTCGACCATCTCCCGCTGGAGCCGCAGCAACCTTTCGGAAATCTCGCTGGCGCTGGTGGGCTGCCTGCTGGTGCTGTTCGGCACGGATATCAAAAGCTGGGTAGAGGGCCGCCTCGGCAACCTGGCCGGCGCCCTGCGCGTGCCGTTCATGGCGCTGCTGGTGCTGATCGGCAGCGGCGCTGCGCTGATCTATGCCACCCCGTGGGTGGTGAGGGGATTGAGCCAGTTCAACAACTATGCGCTGGCCCCGGTGCTGCTGGTGGTGCTGGTGTTGATCGGCGTGGTGGCTGATAGGCGGGGGTAAGATTTGAGGGCCCTATCGCTGGCAACGCCAGCTCCCACAAGGTTCTCTGCCGACCACAAGATCTGTGTTCGACTCAGTCCCTGTGGGAGCTGGCATTGCCAGCGATAGGGCCCTCAGAATCGCCGGATCAATCAGCCAGCTTCTCGTACTTCAGATCCCACACCCCATGCCCCAGCCGCTCGCCGCGGCGTTCGAACTTGGTGATCGGGCGCTCTTCAGGACGCGGCACATAGGTGCCATCCGCCGCCTGGTTGCGGTAACCCGGCGCAGCATTCATCACTTCCAGCATGTACTCGGCATAGGGCTCCCAGTCGGTAGCCATATGGAACACGCCACCCACCTTCAGCTTGCGTCGCACCAGCTCGGCGAACTCCGGCTGGACGATACGACGCTTGTGGTGGCGGCTCTTGTGCCACGGATCGGGGAAGAACAGCATCAGGCGGTCCAGGCTGCCGTCGGCGACGCACTTGTTCAGCACCTCGATGGCATCGCAGTCATATACCCGCAGGTTCTTCAGGCCCTGGGTCAGCACGCCGTTGAGCAGCGCACCCACGCCCGGACGGTGCACTTCGACACCGATGAAGTCCTGCTCCGGAGCAGCGGCGGCCATCTCCAGCAGCGAGTGGCCCATGCCGAAACCGATTTCCAGGGTGCGCGGTGCCGAGCGGCCGAACACCTGGTCATAGTCCACCGGGCTGTCGGCCAGCTTGAGGATGTACAGCGGGCCGCCCTGCTCCAGGCCGCGTTGCTGGCCTTCGGTCATGCGCCCGGCGCGCATCACGAAACTCTTGATGCGGCGGTGCTGGCGCTCTTCGCCTTCTTCGTTGACAGGCGTTTCTTGCGATTCGGTCATCTGGGACTCTTACTTGATCAGGCCATCCAGCGGCGACGAGGCGCTGGCATAGAGTTTTTTCGGCATGCGCCCGGCGAGGTAGGCCATGCGACCGGCGATGATCGCGTGCTTCATCGCTTCGGCCATCATGATCGGCTGCTGGGCGTGGGCGATGGCCGAGTTCATCAGCACCGCTTCGCAACCCAGCTCCATGGCGATGGTGGCGTCGGAGGCAGTACCGACACCGGCATCCACCAGCACCGGGACCTTGGCTTCTTCGAGGATGATCTGCAGGTTGTACGGGTTGCAGATCCCCAGGCCGGTGCCGATCAGGCCGGCCAGCGGCATGACCGCGATGCAGCCGGCTTCGGCCAGCTGGCGGGCGATGATCGGGTCGTCGCTGGTGTAGACCATCACGTCGAAACCGTCCTTGACCAGCACTTCGGCGGCCTTGAGGGTCTCGATCACGTTGGGGAACAGGGTCTTCTGGTCGGCCAGGACTTCCAGCTTGACCAGGTTGTGGCCATCCAGCAGCTCACGGGCCAGGCGGCAGGTGCGCACGGCTTCGACCGCGTCATAGCAGCCGGCGGTGTTGGGCAGGATGGTGTAGCGGTCTGGCGGCAGTACGTCGAGCAGGTTCGGCTCGCCCGGGTTCTGGCCGATGTTGGTCCGGCGCACGGCGACGGTGACGATCTCGGCACCCGAAGCCTCGATGGCCAGGCGGGTTTCTTCCATGTCACGGTACTTGCCGGTGCCGACCAGCAGGCGCGACTGGAAGGTACGGCCGGCCAGGGTGAAGGGCTTGTCGCTACGAACGTTGCTCATCGTTGATCCTCTTGTGGGGGGAGGGACTTGCGGGTGGCCAACGGCTGCTTTCTAGCCGCCGCCAATGGCGTGGACCACCTCGACCTGGTCACCCTCGGCGAGAGCGGTGCTGTCGTGCTGGCTGCGCGGCACGATGTCCAGGTTCAGTTCGACCGCCACCCGGCGACCGGTCAGGTCGAGCCGGCCCAGCAGGGCCGCGACGCTCTCGCCGTCGGGCAATTCGTAAGGTTCACCGTTCAGTTGAATGCGCATGCGCACGGCCGCCATTGTTTTCAGGGGCCCGCATTCTAGCGCCGATCCGCGCCCGAACCCAAGGCCGGTCGACACCATTCGTCACGATTTTCGACCCGCGAGTCAGCCCATCCGCCAGGCCGCCAGGGCCAGGCACAGCCAGCCGCCAAGGAATGCCAGGCCGCCGATCGGGGTGATGATGCCGAGCTTGCCGATGCCGCTCAGGGTGAGGATGTACAGGCTGCCGGAGAACAGCAGGATGCCGACGACGAACAGGCTGCCGGCCCAGGAGGTCAGGCGGCCGGGCAGGTGCACGCTGAGGATGGCGACGCCGAACAGGGCCAGGGCGTGGATCAACTGGTAGGTGACGCCGGTGTGGAAGATCGCCAGGTACTCGGCGCTGAGGCGGGCCTTCAGGCCATGGGCAGCAAAAGCGCCGAGGGCGACGCCGGTGAAGCCGAAGAAGGCCGCGAGCAAGAGAAAGCTGCGAAGCATGCGAAGAACTCCTGAAAGACACGGGTCTGTATAATGGCCCGCTCATCCGCCGCGGCCAAGCCATCATCATGCTGTCACTCGTTCTCCGCCGCCTGTTTCGTGCAGCGCTCTGGTTCGCCGCTGGCAGCGTCGTGCTGGTGCTGATCTTCCGCTGGGTACCACCGCCGGGCACGGCGTTGATGGTGGAGCGCAAGGTCGAGTCGTGGATCGACGGCGAGCCTATCGACCTGCAGCGCGACTGGGAGCCGTGGGAGAAGATCTCCGATGACCTCAAGGTCGCGGTGATTGCCGGCGAGGACCAGAAGTTCGCCAGCCACTGGGGCTTCGACTTCACCGCCATCCAGGCCGCCCTGGCCCATAACGAGCGGGGCGGAACCATTCGCGGGGCCAGCACCTTGAGCCAGCAGGTGGCGAAGAACCAGTTTCTCTGGTCCGGCCGTAGCTGGCTGCGCAAGGGATTGGAGGTGTGGTTTACCGGGCTGATCGAGCTGCTGTGGTCGAAGGAGCGGATTCTCGAGGTCTACCTGAACAGTGCCGAGTGGGATGAAGGCGTGTTCGGCGCCCAGGCGGCGGCGCGGCATCACTTTGGCGTGGATGCGAGCCGGTTGACCCGGCAACAGGCCAGCCTGCTCGCGGCGGTATTGCCCAATCCGAGGAACTGGAGTGCCAGTCGGCCAAGCAGCTATGTGGCGCGGCGGGCCGGGTGGATTCGGCAGCAGATGAGCCAGTTGGGTGGGGATAGCTATCTGGAGCAGTTGAACACTTCGAGATAAACCACATCCTTGTGGGAGCGAGCTTGCTCGCGAACGGGCGCGCAGCGGCCGCAAATCCGGACAAACCAATCTGGGACCGCTGTCGCGGTCCTTCGCGAGCAAGCTCGCTCCCACAAGTGTTCTCAAATCCATAAATTGCGGCCAATAAAAAACCCGACCTTGCGAGTCGGGTTTTCTGTTTTCAGCTACCGGAGCGATCAAGCGGCGATCAGGGCTTTCACCTTGTTCATCGCATTCTTCTCCAGCTGACGAATGCGCTCCGCCGAGACACTGTACTTGGCCGCCAGGTCATGCAAGGTGGCCTTTTCCTCGGCCAGCCAGCGCTGGTAGAGGATGTCGCGGCTACGTTCGTCCAGGCCCTGCAGAGCTTCGTGCAGGTTGTTCGACGAGCTGTCGCTCCAATCGGCGTCTTCCAGTTGGCGAGCCGGGTCGTAGCGGTGGTCTTCCAGGTAGTTGGCCGGCGACTGGAAAGCACTGTCGTCGTCGGCTTCGGAGGCCGGGTCGAAGGCCATGTCCTGGCCGGTCAGGCGGCTTTCCATCTCGCGGACTTCCCGCGGCTCCACACCCAGGCTCTCAGCGACGCGATGAACTTCGTCGTTGTTCAGCCAGGCCAGACGTTTTTTCTGGCTGCGCAGGTTGAAGAACAGCTTGCGCTGGGCCTTGGTGGTCGCAACCTTGACGATGCGCCAGTTGCGCAGGATGAACTCGTGGATCTCGGCCTTGATCCAGTGCACCGCGAAGGACACCAGACGCACGCCCATTTCCGGGTTGAAGCGTTTTACCGCCTTCATCAGGCCTACGTTGCCTTCCTGGATCAGGTCGGCCTGGGCCAGCCCGTAGCCGGCGTAGCTGCGGGCGATATGTACAACGAAGCGCAGGTGCGCAAGCACCATTTGCCGAGCGGACTCAAGGTTCTGCTCATAGTAGAGACTCTCGGCCAGTTCACGCTCCTGCTCGGCGGTCAGCAGTGGAATGCTGTTCACCGTGTGCACGTAGGCCTCGAGGTTTGCACCCGGGACCAGGGCGTAAGCAGGTTGCAACGAAGTGGTCATACGAAAAAACCTCCGACTCACTGAACTCGTGCCCGTAGGCACTGCCAACATTGACCGGGAACCGCGAAACAAGTTCCCCAAAAACCCAACATAGTCAATACCAGCAAAAAGACACTATCGTGGCGCCAGCTCACTCAGGTGACGGGCCACCGCGATCCATGCACCGATATACCCTAACAGCACTGCACCAAGCAAGAGCGACAGACCATCGGCAGAGGGCACGCCAGCCAGGGCGAAATCGCTGCCATACAGTCCTGACAGGTCGACCACCGCGTCGTTCAGCCAGTTCAAGCCGAACGCCAGTACTCCCCAGGACAGGATCCCCGCACCAAAACCGTACAGCGCGCCCATATATAGGAAGGGGCGACGCACATAACTGTCGGTACCGCCAACCAGCTTGATCACTTCGATCTCGGTGCGACGGTTCTCGATATGCAGACGTATCGTGTTACCAATCACCAGCAACAGGGCCGACACCAGCAGCACCGTCAGGCCGAAGACGAAACGGTCACCCAGCTTGAGGATCGCCGCCAGACGCTCGACCCAGACCAGGTCGAGCTGGGCCTGCTCGACCCGTGGCAACTCCGACAAACGCTGGCGCAAGGCCTCCAGTGCCGGCTTGTCGACTTCGGCCGGGGTCACCACCACCACGCCAGGCAGCGGGTTTTCCGGCAGTTCGCGCAGTGCTTCGCCGAGACCGGACTGTTGCTGGAACTCGCTCAGTGCCTGCTCGCGGCTGACATATTCGGCATCAGCCACGCCCGGCAAGGCCTTGATCTGATCGCGCAGCCCCTCACCGTCACGGACGCTGGCATCCAGCTTCAGGTACACGGAAATCTGCGCGGCCCGCTGCCACGAACCACCAAGGCGCTCGATATTGCTGAGGATCAGCGACAAGCCCATGGGCAGGCTCAAGGCCACTGCCATCACCAGGCAGGTGAAGAAACTGCCGATCGGCTGCTTGCCCAGGCGGCGCAAGCTGTCCATCAGGCTGGAGCGATGACTTTCCAGCCAGGCGTGCAGCAGGGTGCGAAAATCCGGGCCGTCGTCTTCGTCGCCGCCCTTCTTTTTCTTCTCTGGCTGCGGATCGGCGGCCTTCGGCGCCACCCGCTCGGATACTTTGGGACTACGTGTCGCACTCATTGCCCGGCCTCCCCATCGCCGATCAGGCGACCGCGCTGCAGCGTCAGCATGCGATGGCGCATACGCGCGATCAGGGCCAAGTCGTGGCTGGCGATCAGCACGCTGGTGCCCAGGCGGTTGATATCTTCGAAAACACCCATGATCTCCGCAGCCAGGCGCGGGTCGAGGTTACCGGTAGGTTCGTCCGCCAGCAGCAGGGCCGGACGATGGACGATGGCGCGGGCAATACCGACGCGCTGCTGCTGGCCGGTGGACAGGTCGCCGGGGAACAACTGGGCCTTGTCCGACAGGGCCACGCGCTCCAGCGCCGAATCGACCCGCTTGGCGATCTCGACCTTGGACAGGCCGAGGATCTGCAGTGGCAAGGCGACGTTGTTGAACACGGTGCGATCGAACAGCAACTGGTGGTTCTGGAACACCACACCGATCTGCCGGCGCAGGAACGGAATCTGCGCATTGCTGATCTGGCCCAGGTCCTGCCCGGCCAGCAGCAGCTTGCCGCTGGTCGGTCGTTCCATCGCCAGCAACAGGCGCAGCAGGGTGCTCTTGCCGGCCCCGGAGTGACCGGTCACGAACAGAAATTCGCCCCGGCGCACCCGAAAACTCAGCTCATGCAGGCCAACGTGACCATTCGGATAGCGCTTGGCGACCTGTTCGAATCGGATCATGGATGCTCCTGCTCGGCAAACAGTGCTTTAACGAAGGGCTCCGCCTCGAACGGACGCAGATCGTCGATCCCTTCCCCTACGCCAATATAGCGAATGGGCAGGCCGAACTGCTTGGCCAGGGCGAAGATCACCCCGCCCTTGGCGGTGCCGTCCAGCTTGGTCAGGGCCAGGCCGGTCAGTTCGACGCTCTGGTTGAAATGCTTGGCCTGGTTGATGGCGTTCTGGCCGGTGCCGGCATCGAGGACCAGCAGGACCTCGTGCGGTGCATCAGCATCGAGCTTGCCGATGACCCGACGGACCTTCTTCAGCTCTTCCATCAGGTTGTCCTTGGTGTGCAGGCGACCGGCGGTATCGGCGATCAGCACATCGATGCCACGGGCCTTGGCGGCCTGCACGGCGTCGAAGATCACCGAGGCCGAATCGGCACCGGTGTGCTGGGCGATGACCGGGATGTGATTGCGCTCGCCCCACACCTGCAACTGCTCCACCGCCGCTGCGCGGAAGGTGTCACCGGCGGCCAGCATGACCTTCTTGCCTTCGAGCTGGAGCTTCTTCGCCAGCTTGCCGATGGTGGTGGTCTTGCCCGCACCGTTGACGCCGACCACGAGGATCACGAACGGCTTGTTCTGCGACTGGATGCGCAGCGGCTGCTCGACCGGCTTGAGCAGGCCGGCCAGCTCGTCCTGCAGGGATTTGTACAAGGCGTCGGCATCGGCCAGTTGCTTGCGCGCGACCTTCTGGGTCAGGTTCTGCACGATCAGCGAAGTAGCCTCTACGCCGACGTCGGCGGTCAGCAGGCGGGTTTCGATTTCATCGAGCAGGTCGTCGTCGATGGCCTTCTTGCCGAGGAACAGGCTGGCCATGCCCTCGCCAATGCTGGCGCTGGTCTTCGACAGGCCTTGCTTGAGACGGGCGAAGAAGCCGGTCTTGGCCTCTTCGACAGGAGCCGGGGCGGGGGCGGGGGCAGGAACCGGAGCTGCAATGACCGGCTCGGCCACGACAACCGGAGCGATCGGCGCAGGCTCGACCACCGGGGCAGGTTCGACGGCAGGTTGGGCGACAGCGACAGGCAGCTCGGGAATCGCCGGCGGCGCTACTGGTTCCAGGTCCGGAACCAGCGCAACCGGCTCTTCCGGCACCGGCAGGACCAGGCTGGATACCGGCGCAGCTGGCGGCTCGATAACAACCGGCGCTACCGGCTCGGGAGCGACCTGCGGGGCGACGGCGAGCGGCGCTTCCACGACTACCGCAGGCGCGGGTTCGGAAGGCTCTGGGGCTTGGGTTTCAGGCTGTTCGACAACAGGTTGCTGGGGCTTCTTGCGCAGCCAGCCGAACAGGCCTTTCTTTTCACCGGGCGCGCCCGGCGTTTTTTTGTCGTCGTTGGAACCAAACATGGAAGACGGCTATCTCAGGGTGGCGATGCGCCAGTGCGGCGCACTCGGAATTCTTTTGTAACGCAGAACAGACTCCTTTGAAGCCGGCTCGTTCGTGCGCGTCGTCTATTTTGTCGGGGGAGCCTTTGCGGCGACATCCTCGACAGGCATGGTCGCCAGGCAACCGGATCAGTATCCTAGCACCTCCTAGCCCGCCGACGCTAAGGCCAAGCGGGCAGCCCAACAGGTTGAATCATTGATGAATGCTCTAGCCCGCCGTGCCGCTGGCCTGCTGCTCGGCACGATCTGCATGCCCCTCGCGGCCTTCGCCGCCGACCCGCAACCCACCCATGAATTCATCCTCGACAACGGCCTGAAAGTGGTCGTGCGCGAAGACCATCGCGCCCCGGTGGTGGTGTCCCAGGTCTGGTACAAGGTCGGCTCCAGCTATGAAACCCCGGGCCAGACCGGCCTCTCCCACGCCCTCGAACACATGATGTTCAAGGGCAGCGAGAAACTCGGCCCCGGCGAGGCCTCGCGCATCCTGCGCGACCTCGGTGCCGAGGAAAACGCCTTCACCAGCGACGACTACACCGCCTACTACCAGGTGCTGGCCCGCGACCGCCTGAACGTCGCCCTGGAACTCGAAGCCGACCGCATGGCCAGCCTGCGCCTGCCGGCCGACGAGTTCAGCCGCGAAATCGAGGTGATCAAGGAAGAGCGCCGCCTGCGCACCGACGACAACCCCGGCGCCAAGGCCTTCGAGCTGTTCAAGGCGATGGCCTACCCGGCCAGCGGCTACCACACCCCGACCATCGGCTGGATGGCCGACCTGCAGCGCATGAAGGTCGAGGAACTGCGCCACTGGTACGAATCCTGGTACGCACCGAACAACGCCACCCTGGTGGTAGTAGGCGACGTCACCGTGGACGAAGTGCGCAAGCTGGCCGAACGCTGGTTCGCCAAGATCCCCAAACGCACCCTGCCACCGAGCAAGCTGCCGCTGGAACTGGCCGAGCCGGGCCTGCGCCAGCTCACCGTGCATGTGCGCACCCAGTTGCCGAGCCTGATCTTCGGCTTCAACGTACCGGGCCTGGCCACCGCCAAGAACCCGCGAGAAGTCCACGCCCTGCGCCTGATCTCCGCCCTGCTCGACGGCGGCTACAGCGCACGCATGGCCAGCCGCCTGGAGCGCGGCGAAGAACTGGTGGCCGGCGCTTCCAGCCGCTACGACCCGTTCGCCCGCGGCGACAGCCTGTTCGTGCTCTCGGCCACGCCGAACACCCAGAAGAAAAAGACCCTGGCCGAAGTGGAAGCCGGTATCTGGAAACTCCTGGATGAGCTGAAAACCACGCCGCCAAGCGCCGAGGAACTGGAACGCGTGCGCGCCCAGGTCATCGCCGGCCTGGTCTACGACCGCGACTCCATCAGCAGCCAGGCCACCACCATCGGCCAACTGGAGACCGTCGGCCTGTCGTGGAAACTGATCGACAACGAACTGGACGAACTGAAGAGCGTGACCCCGGCGGATATCCAGAACGCCGCGCGCACCTACTTCACCCGTGAACGCCTGAGCGTTGCCCATGTACTGCCCGAGGAGCCGGCGAAATGATCCTGCCGTCCACCCGCTTGTTCGCTGCCACTGTCCTGGCCTTCGCCCTCGTCGGCCCGCTGCACGCCGCCGAGACCAAGCCCGCCAACACCCTGCAGTCCCTCGCCGAACTGGAAGGCAAGGCGCCGCCAAGCCACCGCACCCTGAACATCCAGACCTGGAACACCGCCGAAGGCGCCCGCGTGCTGTTCGTCGAGGCCCACGAGCTGCCGATGTTCGACCTGCGCCTGACCTTCGCCGCCGGCAGCAGCCATGACGACAACCTGCCCGGTGTCGCCTCGCTGACCAACGCCATGCTCAACGAAGGCGTGGCCGGCAAGGACGTCAACGCCATCGCCCAGGGCTTCGAGGGCCTCGGCGCGGACTTCGGCAACGGCGCCTACCGCGACATGGCAGTGGCCTCGCTGCGCAGCCTGAGCGTTGCCGACAAGCGCGAGCCGGCGCTGAAACTGTTCGCCGAAGTGGTCGGCAAGCCGACCTTCCCCGCCGACGCCATGGCCCGGATCAAGAACCAGATCCTCGCCGGCTTCGAATACCAGAAGCAGAACCCCGGCAAGCTGGCCAGCCTGCAACTGTTCGAACGCCTGTATGGCAAGCACCCGTATGGTCACCCGGCCGACGGCACCGCCGAGAGCATCCCGCCGATCACCGTCGAACAGCTGCGCGCCTTCCACGCCAAGGCCTATGCCGCCGGCAACACGGTGATCGCCCTGGTCGGCGACCTCAGCCGCAAGGACGCCGAAGCCATCGCCGCCCAGGTTTCCGCCGCGCTGCCGAAAGGCCCGGCGCTGGCCAAAGTCGAGCAACCGATCGAGCCCAAGGCGGGCCCTAGCCATATCGACTTCCCGTCCAAGCAGACCCACCTGCTGCTGGCGCAACTGGGCATCGACCGCAACGACCCGGACTACGCCGCGCTGTCCCTGGGCAACCAGATTCTCGGCGGTGGTGCCTTCGGTACCCGTCTGATGAGCGAAGTCCGCGAGAAGCGCGGCCTGACCTACGGCGTGTACTCCACCTTCGTGCCGATGCAGGCGCGCGGGCCGTTCATGATCAACCTGCAGACCCGTGCCGAACTCAGCGAAGGCACCCTGAAGCTGGTCCAGGACCTGCTGCGCGACTACCTGAAAAGCGGCCCGACCCAGCAGGAGCTGGACGACGCCAAGCGTGAACTGGCCGGCAGCTTCCCGCTGTCCAACGCCAGCAATGCGAGCATCGTTGGCCAACTGGGGGCCATCGGCTTCTATAATCTGCCGCTGACCTACCTTGAAGACTACATGCGCCAATCCCAGGAACTGACCGTCGAGCAGGTCCGGGATGCGCTGAATCGCCACCTGTCCGCGGACAAGCTGGTGATCGTTACCGCAGGGCCGACCGTGCCGCAGCAGCCGCTGCCACCGCCCCTCGCCAAACCCGCCGAGCAGCCGCTCGGTGTACCGGAGCATTAATGGCCAGTCCATCCAAGCCGCAAGCGGGCCAAGGCCAGTTGCGCATCATCGCCGGCGAATGGCGCAGCCGTCGCCTGAGCTTCCCCGACGCCCCCGGCCTGCGCCCGACGCCGGACCGGGTGCGGGAAACCCTGTTCAACTGGCTCGCGCCCTATATCGAAGGGGCCAAGGTGCTGGATGCCTTCACCGGCAGCGGCGCCCTGTACCTGGAAGCCCTGTCCCGCGGTGCCGGCGATGCCGTTGCCGTGGACAGCAACCCGGCGGCCATTTCCAGCCTGAGAAACAACCTCGAAGTGCTGCGCTGCCCGCGTGGTCAGGTGGTGCAGAGCGACGTGCTGCGCTACCTGCAAGGTGAAGCGAAACAACAGTTCGACGTGGTCTTCCTCGATCCGCCCTTCCACCAGGACCTGCTCCCGCAAGCCTGCGAGCTGCTGGAAAACGGCGGCTGGCTGGCCGCGCATTCGTGGATCTACATCGAGAGCGAAAGCGCGCCATCGTCCCTGAACCTGCCGGGCAACTGGCGCCTGCACCGGGAAAAGAAAGCCGGCCAGGTGCATTACGCACTGTGGGAACGCGGCTGATCGTCATCTGTCCGTCATACGGCGCGGCAGCCGCTGCAACCAGCACTTACACTGCTGGTTAGAGCTGCCGCGCACTCCCAGGTAACGCCATGATGTCCAAGTCCTCCTTCAAGCCCGCAACGGGCTTGCGCAATCCCCACCTGCAAACCCTCTGGGGTCCCCTTTGGCGCAAATCGGTACCGCTGGATCACCAGCGCGAACGCTTGTGGCTGGCCGACGGCGACTTTCTCGATCTTGACTGGAGTGGCCCGCATCGCAACGACACACCGCTGGTCCTGGTGCTGCACGGGCTGACCGGCTCGTCCTCATCCCATTACGTGCTCGGCCTGCAACATGCCTTGCAGGCGCGGGGCTGGGCCAGCGTGGCGGTGAACTGGCGCGGCTGCTCCGGCGAGCCGAACCTGCTGCCGCGCAGCTATCACTCCGGCGCCAGCGAAGACCTGGCGGAAGTGGTCGCCCACCTGCGCGCGCAGCGGCCAGCGGCGCCGCTGTATGCCGTGGGCTATTCACTGGGGGGTAATGTGCTGCTCAAGCACCTGGGCGAAGCCGGGTCGGCCAGCCAGTTGCAGGGCGCCGTGGCGGTGTCGGTGCCATTTCGCCTGGACCAGTGCGCCGACCGCATAGGCCAGGGCTTTTCCCGGGTGTACCAGGCGCACTTCATCAAGGCGATGGTCAGCTATGTGAAGACCAAGCAGGAGGACTTTCTCCAGCGCGGCCATCATGAAGGCCTGGAAACCCTGTCCCGCCTCGGCCCCTTAACCAACCTGCGCACCTTCTGGGATTTCGATAACCGCTTTACCGCGCCGCTCAACGGTTTCAGCGATGTCCACGACTACTACAAGCGCTCGTCCAGCCGCTATTACCTGGGCGAGAACCGCACGCCGACCCTGATCATCCAGTCCAGCGACGACCCCTTCGTGTTCAGCCACAGCCTGCCCGAGGCAAGAGAGCTGGCGAGTAGCACCACCCTGGAACTGCACGCCCATGGCGGTCATGTCGGCTTCGTCGATGGCAGCCTGCGCCAGCCGGGTTACTACCTGGAACGGCGGATTCCCGAGTGGCTGGCGCGGCAGGGTTGATCAGTCGCCAGTCGCGACCTGGCGCTGCGGGTCGGTGATCCACTCGCTCCACGAGCCGGCGTACAGCGGCGCCAGTGGGTAGCCGGCCAGGCTCAGGGCGAACAGGTTGTGGCAGGCGGTGACGCCAGAACCACAATAGGCCACCAGTTCCTGCGGCTTGCGCTCACCCAGCAAGGCCTGGAAACGCGCCTTGAGCTGATCGGCCGACAGGAAGCGCCCGTCGGTACCAAGGTTGTCGGTGAACGCCGCGCACTGCGCACCGGGGATATGCCCGGCCACCGGGTCGATCGGCTCGACTTCCCCGCGGAAACGCGGCAGGGCGCGAGCATCGAGCAAGGTCAGGGCCGGGTCGCCAAGGCGCTCGCGCAGTTTCTCGGCGCTGACCAGCAGGGCCGGATCCGGCTTGCCGCTGAAATGGCCTTCACGGCGCTCCGCCGGGTCCAGGCTCAACGGCAGGCCTGCGGCATGCCAGGCCTTGAGGCCGCCATCGAGGATCGACACCCCGCTGCGCTTGCCCAACCAGGCCAGCAACCACCAGGCGCGGGCGGCGAACGCGCCGGGACCGTCGTCGTACAGCACGATATCGCTGTCGTTGCTGATACCCCACTGCTGCAGGCGCTCGATCAGGCGCCCCGGCTGCGGCAGCGGATGGCGCCCGGTCACGCCCTTGACCACCGGCCCGCTGAGATCGCGCTCCAGATCGGCGAAGTGCGCCCCGGCAATATGCCCCTCGGCGTAGCTGCGCTGACCGTAGTCAACGTCCTCCAGGGCAAAACGACAATCGAGAATCACCAGCTTCGGGTCGCCGAGGCGCTCCGCCAGTTGCTGGGGTGCAATCAGTTGCGCGAGGGGCATGACAGTCTCCATATCGATTGAAAGGGCACGCTACTGCTCCAGCGCCTGCTGCAGCGGTACGTAGAATTCTTCACACAGCGCGTCCACCGCCGGGCGGGCGGTGGCGGTGAGGTAGCCAAGCTCCAGCACCAGTACCTGGTAGACACCACGCTTGATGGCTTCTTCACTCAGGTGCGCGGAATTTTCCCGGGTGGTGCAGAGAAAGCGCACCCAGGAAGTCAGGACGATCCAGGTGTTGAGGGTCAGCGACTCGAGTTGCACCGCATTCATCTCCAGGATCCCGGCCTCGACGAAACCTTCGTAGATGGCCTGGCCCTTGAGCAGGCAGCGCTGGGAAAACCGCCGGTAGCGCGCGGCCAGCTCCGGGTCGCTGTCGAGCAGATGCTCCAGGTCGCGGTGCAGGAAACGGTAGTTCCACATCGCCGCGAGGATCGCCTTCAGGTAGAAGCGCTTGTCCTCGACCGTGGCCAGACGGCCTTTGGGCGGATGCAGGAAACTTTCCACCTGTTCCTCATACTGACTGAACAACTCGGCAATGATTTCCTGCTTGTTGGCGAAGTGGTAGTACAGGTTGCCCGGCGAAATCTCCATGTGCGCAGCGATGTGGTTGGTGCTGACACTGCGTTCGCCCTGCTGGTTGAACAGCTCCAGGCTGTTTTGCACGATGCGCTCGCGGGTCTTGATGCGCGGGGCCATGACTCAGCTCCAAATACATGAGCCTGAAATGATTGCTTGATCTTACGGCGTTGGGGGGTGGGTTGCATCCATGGGAGTCGTGGGGGGATTCATCGCTGGCAAGCCAGCTCCCACAGGGTCCGCGGATCCCTGTGGGAGCTGGCTTGCCAGCGATGAGGCCTTGGAAGCCCATACAAAATCAGGTTTAGAGTATATGCTCTAGCCGAAACAACAAATCATGGAGGTCCCGATGTCCCAGCTGGACTGGCTCGACACCCTGTTCGCCGCACAGCGCGACGCCTTCAACCGCCTGCCCATGCCGCCTCTGGCCCAGCGCCGACAGTGGCTCAAGGCCCTGCGCCAGGCCCTGGTCGCCCGCCAGGACGAACTGGCCGCTGCCATCGATCAGGATTTCAACGGCCGCAGCGCCGATGAAACCCGCCTCGCCGAACTGCTGCCCAGCGTCCAGGGCCTGGCCCACGCGGAAAAACACCTGGCGCGCTGGATGAAACCCAGGCGCCGCAGCGTCGGCCTGGCCTTCCAGCCCGCCAGCGCACGGGTGCAGTACCAGCCGCTGGGCGTGGTCGGGGTCATCGTGCCGTGGAACTACCCGCTGTTCCTCGCCATCGGCCCGCTGACCGGCGCCCTCGCCGCCGGCAACCGGGTGATGCTCAAGCTCAGCGAAACCACCCCGGCCACCGGCCAACTGCTCAAGTCGCTGCTGGAGTCGGTGTTCCCTACCGACATGGTCTGCGTGGTCCTCGGCGAGGCCGAGGTCGGCGAAGCCTTCTCCAGCCTGCCGTTCGATCACCTGCTGTTTACCGGCGCCACCAGCATCGGCCGCAAGGTGATGCGCGCCGCCGCCGACAACCTGACCCCGGTGACCCTGGAACTCGGCGGCAAATCCCCGGCCATCGTCTCGAACAGCGTACCCCTGGCCGATGCCGCCGAGCGCATCGCCTTCGGCAAGACCCTCAACGCCGGTCAGACCTGCGTCGCCCCCGATTACGTGCTGGTACCGCGCGAACGCATTCCCGGCTTCATCGATGCCTACCGCGAGGCGGTACGGCGCTTTTATCCACGGATCACCGACAACCCCGACTACACCGCGATCATCAGCCCGCGCCACCTGGCCCGGCTCAACGGCTATCTCGACGACGCCCGCCGCCAGGGCGCGCGGATCACCAGCCTGTACCCGGACGAAACCCCGCCAGACCGCCGCCTGCCACCGCTGGTCCTGGAGAACGTCGGCGACGCCATGCAGGTGATGCAGGACGAAATCTTCGGCCCGCTGCTGCCGGTGGTGCCCTACGAACAGATCGACGACGCCATCGCCTACATCAACCAGCGCCCGCGTCCGCTGGCCCTGTACTACTTCGGCTACGAGCGCGGCGAACAGCGCCTGGTGCTGGACAACACCCATTCCGGCGGCGCCTGCCTCAACGACACCTTGCTGCACGTGGCCCAGGACGATCTGCCGTTCGGCGGCGTCGGCCCGTCCGGCATGGGCCATTACCACGGTTTCGAGGGTTTCCAGACATTCAGCCAGGCCAAGGGCGTGCTGGCCAAGCAACGGCTGAACCTGGCGCGATTGATCTACCCGCCCTACGGCAAGCGTCTGCAACAACTGGTGTACCGCTTCTTTATCCGCTGATCGCTGCACAGGCCCACAACAATGACAACACGCCTGCCCGAAGCCGCCGCGCTGAACCGCCGCGGCCTGCTCAAGTTCAGTCTCGGCGCCACGCTGTTTCTCGGTGGCGCCAGCCTGGTCGGTTGTAGCGCCGAGACGCCAGCCAACGGCTTTCGCATCCTGCGCGACGGCGACCTGCCCATGCTCCGGGCGGTGACGCCGGTGGTGCTGGCCGGGACCAGTGCCCCCGTCGAGGCCGTGCTCGCCCGCCTCGATGAAGCCCTGGCCAGCCTGTCCCCGGAGATGCTCAAGCTGACCCGGCAACTCTTCGACGTGCTCGCCCTGCCCTTCACCCGCGGCCCACTGACCGGCGTCTGGGGCAGTTGGGAGCAGGCATCCGCTCAGCGCATCGAAGCCTTTCTCCTGCGCTGGAGTGACAGCTCGTTGAACCTGCTGCGCCAGGGCCATGCCTCGCTGCTGCAACTGCTGCTGATGGCCTGGTACAGCCTGCCCGCCTCCTGGGGCGCCTGCGGTTATCCCGGTCCGCCGAAAATCTGAACAAGAGTCCGACCATGCCCGTACCCGACCTGTTTCGCGACGGCCTCGCCCGCGGCTGGAAAGCCCGCGACGCCTCGACCCTGGACCAGGACCTGAGCCTGGAAACCGATATCGCCATCATCGGCAGCGGCGCCGGAGGTGCCACCAGTGCGGAAATCCTCAGCGCTGCCGGCTTCCGCGTGCTGCTGATCGAAGAAGGTCCGCTGAAGACCAGCAGCGACTTCAAAATGCTGGAAAACGAGGCCTACGCCAGCCTCTACCAGGAAGGCATCGGCCGCCTGAGCAAGGACGGCGCCATCACCATCCTCCAGGGCCGCGCCGTAGGTGGCACCACGCTGATCAACTGGACCTCCAGCTTCCGTACCCCGGAGCCGACCCTGCGTCACTGGGCCAAAGAGCACGGGGTCGAAGGTCACGGCGTGGAAGATCTCGCACCCTGGTTCGAACGCATGGAGCAACGCCTGGGCATCGCCCCATGGCAACTGCCGCCCAATGCCAACAATGATGTGCTGCGCCGCGGCTGCGAGGCCCTGGGACTGGACTGGAAGGTGATCCCGCGCAATGTCCGCGGGTGCTGGAACCTCGGCTATTGCGGCATGGGCTGCCCGGTGAACGCCAAGCAATCGATGCTGGTGACCAGCATTCCGGCGGCCCTGGAACAAGGCGGCGAACTGCTCTACCTGGCCCGCGCCGAGCGTCTGGAGCACGACGGGCAGCGCATTGGCGAGCTGCATTGCGTGGCCATGGACAAACACTGCGTGGCGCCGACCGGTCGCCGCATCCGCGTCCGCGCGCGACACTACGTGCTGGCCGGCGGCGGCATCAACAGCCCGGCCCTGCTGCTGCGTTCGAAGGTGCCGGACCCGCAGGGGCACGTGGGCAAACGCACCTTCCTGCACCTGGTCAACTTCAGCGCCGCGCGCTTCGCCGAGCCGGTCAACCCGTTCTATGGCGCGCCGCAATCGATCTACAGCGACCACTTCCAATGGCGCAACGGCGTCAGTGGCCCCATGGGCTACAAGCTGGAGGTACCGCCGCTGCACCCGGCCCTGGCCGCCACCCTGCTCGGCGGCTTCGGCGAGGACAACGCCCTGCGCATGGCCGACCTGCCCCATACCCACGTGATGCTGGCCCTGCTGCGCGACGGCTTTCACCCGGATAGCCGTGGCGGCAGCGTGGAATTGCGCGACGATGGCTCGCCGGTGCTGGACTACCCGGTGTCGGCCTACGCCTGGGAGGGTGTGCGCCGGGCATTTCACAGCATGGCGGAAATTCAGTTTGCCGCCGGTGCAGAAAGCGTTCTGCCCCTGCATGCCGCTAGCCGCCCTGCCCGCAGCCTTGCCGAAGCACGGGACATGATCGACGCACTCAGCCTCGAACCGTTCCTCACGCGCCTGGGCAGCGCCCATGTGATGGGTGGCTGCGCCATGGGCAAAGACCCGGAACAGAGCGTCTGCGACAGCCTCGGCCGGCATCACCGTCTGGAAAACCTGTCGATCCACGACGGTTCGCTGTTCCCCACCAGCATCGGCGCCAACCCGCAATTATCGGTGTACGCCATCAGCGCGCGGCTCAGCCAGTTGCTCGGTGAACGCCTGCAGAACCAGTCCGGCGGCCTTGTCCATAGTGCCTTTGGCCGATGATGGCGACTTGGCCGGGGCGCATCGGCTGCGCTACCATCCGAGTCCCTAACGCACTCCTGCCAGGACGACGCGATGAACCGAGTGTTGTACCCGGGTACTTTCGACCCTATTACCAAGGGCCATGGCGATCTGGTCGAACGCGCCTCGCGTCTGTTCGATCACGTGATCATCGCGGTTGCCGCCAGCCCCAAGAAAAATCCGCTGTTCCCCCTGGAACAACGGGTCGAACTGGCGCGGGAAGTGACCAAGCACCTGCCCAACGTCGAGGTCCTCGGCTTCTCCACGCTGCTGGCGCACTTCGCCAAGGAGCAGCAGGCCAATGTCTTCCTGCGCGGCCTGCGCGCGGTGTCGGACTTCGAGTACGAGTTCCAGTTGGCCAACATGAACCGGCAACTGGCGCCCGACGTCGAGAGCCTGTTCCTCACCCCTTCCGAGCGTTACTCGTTCATTTCCTCGACCCTGGTGCGCGAGATCGCGGCCCTGGGCGGCGATATCACCAAATTCGTCCACCCAGCGGTGGCCGACGCGCTGACCGAGCGATTCAAGAAGTAATCTCAACTCCGGCCTGAAACCCGCGCCCGCGTGCACTGCGGGCGCTAATACGGCACAATTGCGCCCATTGGTTTTCAATTGCCAGGGCAAAGGTTCCTGGCCGGAGTCCCCATGTCCCTGATCATCACCGACGATTGCATCAACTGCGACGTCTGCGAACCCGAGTGTCCGAACGCCGCCATCTCCCAGGGCGAAGAGATCTACGTGATCGACCCGAACCTGTGCACCCAGTGCGTTGGCCACTATGACGAACCGCAGTGCCAGCAGGTCTGCCCGGTCGACTGCATCCCCCTGGATGAAGCCCATCCGGAAACCGAAGACGAGCTGATGGCCAAGTACCGCCGTATTACCGGCAAGGCCTGATGACCGGCGTCGCTGCGCTTCGCTCCCTCGTTCTTGGCGCCAGCCTGGCGCTGTGCAGTGTTGTGGCCCTGGCCGATGGCCCGGGTCACGCAGCGATCGCCACACCTCACCCCCAAGCGACCGCCGCGGCGCGGGAAATCCTCCAGCAAGGCGGCAACGCCTTCGACGCGGCGATCGCCGTGAGCGCTGCCCTGGCCGTGGTCGAGCCCTATGGCTCGGGGCTCGGCGGCGGTGGCTTCTTCCTCCTGCGCCAGCCCGGCGAGCCGGCCAGCTACCACTTCATCGATGCCCGCGAGAAAGCGCCCGGCAAGGCGACGGCGGACATGTACCTGAAGGACGGCAAGGTGCAGCCCGGCCTGTCGATCAATGGCCCGCTGGCCGCGGCGATTCCCGGCCTGCCGGCGGCGCTGGACGAACTGGCTGCGCGTTACGGCAAGCTGCCATTGAAAAGCACCCTGGCCCCGGCAATCCGCCTGGCCAACCAGGGTTTCAGCGTCGACCGCATCTACCGCGACCGTGCGCAACTGCGCCTGGCGGCCATGCGCGACGACGCGGAAACCGCCCGGTTGTTCCTCGTCCAAGGTGAAGTCCCCGCGCCCGGCACGCTGATTCGCCAACCGGAGCTGGCAAAGACCCTGCAACACCTGGCCGATCAGGGCCGCGATGGTTTCTATCGCGGGCCGGTAGCCGCAGGGCTGGTCAAGGAAGTGAACGCGGCAGGCGGGATCTGGAGCCTGGACGACCTGGCCGGCTATCGCGTCGCCGAGCGCGAACCGCTGCGCTATCGCCTCGCCGACCAGCGCGAACTGATCAGCGCCCCACCGCCTTCCGCCGGCGGCGTGGCCATCGCCCAGAGCCTGGCCATGCTGCAACGCCTGCCCTGGCAAAGCGCCGACAAGGTCCAGCGCGCCCACTATGTGCTGGAAGTGCTGCGCCGCGCCTACCGCGATCGCGGCCTGCTGGGCGATCCCGACCATGTGGATAACCCCATCCCGCAACTGCTTTCGCGCCAGCATCTGGTCAGCCTGGCCGACAGCATCGATATCCACGCCGCTACGCCCAGCGCCAGCCTGCCGCCGTCGCCACCGTGGCGCGAAGGCGATCACACCACCCACTTCGCGGTGATCGATGCCGACGGCAATGCGGTGGCGGCGACCCTGTCGGTCAACCTGCCGTTCGGCGCCGCCTTTACTCCGGTCGGCACCGGCGTGGTGCTGAACAACGAAATGGACGATTTCGCTGCCGACCCTCAAGGCAGCAACAGCTACGGGCTGGCGGGCAGCCAGGCCAATGCGGTGGCGGCGGGCAAGCGGCCGTTGTCGAGCATGAGCCCGAGCTTTATCGAAAGCCCCACGCAGTTCGCCGCCTTCGGCACGCCGGGCGGCAGCCGGATTCCGAGCATGGTGCTGCTGTCGATACTGGAGTACCTCGATGGCCGGCCGGTGGACACCTGGCCGGCGGTGCCGCGCTATCACCACCAGTACCTGCCGGATGTGGTGGAGCATGAGCCGGGAGCGTTCAGTGCGGCCGAGATGGAGGAACTGCGCGAGCGTGGGTACAGCCTGAAGGATGTGGGGCGCAGTTACGGGAATCAGCAGGTGCTGTTCTGGGACAAGCAGGATGGGCGGCTGGAAGGGGCCAGTGACCCCAGAGGCGTCGGCCGTTCAGAAGTGATGAATCCCTGACGCCCTCATCGCTGGCAAGCCAGCTCCCACAAAGTCCCGAGGTGCACCGCCGAACCTTGTGGGAGCTGGCTTGCCAGCGATGAGGCCAGTAAATTCAGCGAAGCCCCCCTACTTCTGGCACTTGGGACAGAACACACTGGCCCGCTGCCCCAGCTTCACATCCCGCAAGGTCGAGCCACACACCTTGCACGGCTCCCCGCCCCGCCCATAGACGAACAGCTCCTGCTGGAAATACCCCGGCTGGCCATCGCCGCCGATAAAGTCGCGCAACGTGGTACCGCCCCGCTCGATCGCCGCCGCCAGGACCCGCTTGATCTCGATGGTCAGGCGCAGATACCGCGCCCGCGAAATGCTCCCGGCCTCGCGCCGTGGATCGATCCCCGCCGCAAACAACGCCTCGGTCGCATAGATATTGCCCACGCCCACCACCACCGCGTTGTCCATGATGAACGGCTTGACCGCCATCGAACGCCCACGGGACAGCTGGAACAAACGCTCGCCATCGAACAGGTCGGTCAGCGGCTCCGGCCCGAGCTTGACCAGCAGCTCATGCTCCAGCGGCGCCTGGCTCCACAACATCGCGCCGAAGCGCCGTGGATCGGTGTAGCGCAGCGCCAGGCCGGACTCCAGCTCGATATCCACGTGTTCATGCTTTTCCGCCGGCAAGCCGATTGGCACCAGGCGCAGGTTGCCGGACATACCCAGGTGGCTGATCAACGTCCCCACCTCGGCATTCAGCAACAGGTACTTGGCGCGGCGCTCCACCGACACGAAGCGCTGCCCGGACAGGCGCACGTCGAGGTCTTCGGGGATCGGCCAGCGCAGGCGCCGGTCGCGCACGATCACGCGGCTGACGCGCTGGCCTTCAAGATGAGGGGCGATGCCCCGGCGGGTGGTTTCGACTTCTGGCAGTTCAGGCATGAATCAGTGGCTACCCAGTTCCTGGATGTTTTGCTTGACGTTGTCGAAGTCGTATTCCGACAGGCCGATATAGTCCAGCACCAGGTGCCCGACGGTATTCCATTCGTGGTCGACGCCCTGGTTGCCGAGCACCCGGTACGAGGCGCAGATATGCTCGGCCATCTTCAGGATCGCCAGCAGGTTCTTCAGCGGTGCGGTCTGCGGCGACTCGTCGGTGAATACCGCCAGGGCATTGTGGTGGTTGGCGATGGCCGTGCTGACATGCTCCGGCAGGCGCCACGACTTGGCGGTGTAATAGCCGACCACCGCATGGTTGGTGTTGAACACCTGGTTTTCCGTATCGACCACGCGCTGCCGCTCGCCGGCGCTGGCGTAGGCGTCTTCCAGCACGCTCATGTAGTCGGGGAAGCGCTTGAGCATCAGCGGCACGCCGCAATCGTGGAACAGTCCCAGGGCATAGGCTTCGTCCACCGCCTGGGTGCCGAAGCGCTTGGCCAGGGTCAGGCAGGTCATGGCCACATCCTGGGCGGTGTCCCAGAAGCGGTTGAGGGTGACGATGGTTTCATCGCTCATCTCGCCCTTGATCGACTGCGCGTTGATCAGGTTGATGATCGAGCGGCTGCCCAGCAGATTCACCGCGCGCTGGATCGAGGCGATCTTGTTGGTCAGCCCGTAATGCGCCGAGTTGACGATCTTCAGCAACGAACCGGACAGCCCCGGATCCTGGGAGATCAGCTTGGCGATCACCTCCAGGTCGGGATCGGGCATGTACTGCTCCATCTGCAGGTCGACCATGATCTGCGGCTGGGGCGGCACGCTGATGCCTTGCAGGGCTTGCTGGATCTGTTCGGCGGTGAGTTCCTGGATCATAAGTTCACACTCGGGGCTGACGGGCGATTCTAACCTGATCGGTTGAGTAAATGACGGCCCTTTGCCCTGCAATTTGTCGCGACGACAGGCCCCCGATGCAGGCGACACGGTATACTCCCGCTCTTTTTTCCCGGAGCGACGTCATGTCCCTGCCCAGCCTTCGTCTCAAAGCCAATGCCGATCGCCGCTTGCGCGCCGGCCACCTGTGGGTCTACAGCAACGAGATCGACGTCGCCGCCACTCCGCTGCACGGTTTCAAGGCCGGTGACCAGGCGGTGCTGGAAGCCGCTGGGGGCAAGGCCCTGGGCATCGTCGCCCTGAGCCCGAACAACCTGATCTGCGCCCGCCTGCTGTCGCGCGACGTCAAGCTGGCGCTGGACAAGTCCCTGCTGGTGCACCGCCTGAACGTCGCCCTGTCGCTGCGCGAGCGCCTGTTCGACAAGCCGTTCTACCGCCTGGTCTACGGCGACTCCGACCTGCTGCCGGGCCTGGTGGTCGACCGCTTCGGCGACATCCTGGTGGTCCAGCTCGCCTCGCCGACCATGGAACGCCACCGCGACGACGTCCTGGCCGCACTGATCCAGGTGCTCAAGCCGAGCGGCATCCTGTTCAAGAACGACTCCTCGGCCCGTGATGCCGAAGGCCTGGAGCGTTACATCGAAACCGCCTACGGCGAAGTGCCGGAGTGGGTCGCCCTGGAAGAGAACGGCGTCAGGTTCGAAGCGCCGGTGATGGAAGGCCAGAAGACCGGCTGGTTCTACGACCACCGCATGAACCGCGCGCGCCTGGCGCCGTACGTCAAGGGCAAGCGCGTGCTCGATCTGTTCAGCTACATCGGTGGCTGGGGCGTGCAGGCCGGTGCCTTCGGCGCCAGCGAAGTGTTCTGCGTCGATGCCTCGGGCTTCGCCCTGGATGGCGTCGAGCGCAACGCCACGCTGAACGGCTTCGCCGAAAAGGTCACCTGCATCGAAGGTGACGTGTTCGCCGCCCTGCGCGAACTGAAGGCTGCCGAAGAGCGCTTCGACGTGATCGTCGCCGACCCGCCCGCCTTCATCAAACGCAAGAAAGACCTGAAGAACGGCGAAGCGGCCTACCGCCGCCTGAACGAGCAAGCCATGCGCCTGCTCACCAAGGACGGCATTCTGGTCAGCGCCTCGTGCTCCATGCACCTGCCGGAAGACGACCTGCAGAACATCCTGCTCACCAGCGCCCGCCACCTGGACCGCAATATCCAACTGCTGGAGCGCGGCGGCCAGGGCCCGGACCACCCGGTGCATCCGGCGATTCCGGAAACCCGCTATATCAAGAGCATCACTTGCCGGTTGTTGCCGAACAGCTGATAGGCGCTTGAATGAAAAATCCCGGCCTGGTGCCGGGATTTTTTATGGGTTCATTCTTTTTAGCGCCCCAGTTTCTCCATCGCCGCATCCGCAAGGAAGGATGACCGGCTTTTCACATTGTGATCGCGCACATAGCGGTCGATCTGCTGAATGACAAAACCAGGCAAGGTCACATTCACTTTTTCGGTCTTGCCCAAATATGGAGTGATGTCGATCTCCAGCATGCCCCACCCCATCTCTTCGAAGTCGGGATTGCCCCGATGGTTCGCGATACTGGTAGGCAGAGGAATGGGCTGGCCGCTTCCGGCGATCTCTTGCAGCAGGATGTGCGCGACCTCGACTGCGGCGGCATAGGCTTCTTCAAAAGAATCACCCGCTGTGACGGCGCCGGGAATATCAGGGATCTGGATACCGGTAGCGGTTTTCTCATCGCCCCACTCGATGCAAATAGGGTATTGCATGGTTGTCTCCTGCTCGGATGCAGACTTGATCAACGGAGCCCGGCTCGCTGCCTGATGCTTTTTACCGTACCTAACGGCAAGTCCTTTTTCGGGTGGGGCACGGGTATCAGGTTCGGATTATCCGGGTGTTTGAAAATATGATGACTTCCAGTGATGCGCTTCAAAACCCATCCGGCGGCTTCAAGCTCCTTGATCAGTTGTCTGCTTTGCACCTTCGCTTCTCCTTCGCGAGCGAAGGCAGAACATACCTCTGGGTGCATGGAAGCACTAATGCAAAAGATGTGTCCAGAGGTATCTTTCAAGAGGGACGGTAGCGCCTACAATCCTCCCAACATCGCCTTCACCACCCGTCGATGAAACGGCGCGATCAAGCGCATGTACATCCGCCCCAGCAGGTTATGCGGCTCGACGATGGAGGTCAGGCTGAGCTGGTTGTTCGGGTCCAGGTGCACGGAAATCATCACGTCGAGGTGACTGTCCTTGAGGGTCAGCACCAGCTCCCGGTCAGTCACCGCCGCGACCTGGAAGAAATCCAGCTGGTCGCCGACCCGCGGGGTCTGCTGCTCGCGCAGGTTGAAACCGGCCACCGGCTTGAGCCCGAAAGGCCGCACCATCAGGTCGCGGACCCGCAGCGCCTGGTTGATCCAGTCCGGTACCGCGCGGCTCATGCGCTGGTAGGCATCGAGCGCGGTCAGGCCCTGTTCCGGGGTGACGCGGCGGGCGAAGCAGTCGAAGAACCAGGCCGTGGTGGAGAGCATGCGCAGCACGCTGCTGGCGGGCACATCGGCTGGGTGGACCATATTTCCTCCATGAAAAAGTTCGTCATGACAACGACGGCGCCCACGGTAGCGCTCTAGTTCGCGGAAAGCGAGCCCGTCGGCAAATTCATGCCAGCAGGCGCCAACTGTCCATTGCGCCATTCCTTCCGCACGCCAGCGGTGTAGAATCGGCCTATTCATCGCCAGTCATCCCCCGGCGGGTTTATGAGCTCTGGCCAAGCGTGCGGCGATCCCGCGACGTCTTCGGCCTCATCCGTACCAGCGGCCACCTGCCTTCCGGTACCAAGGACAAGAGAAGCTCACTCCCCTTTTTGTTACCTGATTAGCCGCCAGGAGTGCTTCATGCCTGATTACCGTTCCAAAACGTCCACCCACGGCCGCAACATGGCCGGTGCCCGCGCGCTGTGGCGTGCCACCGGCATGAAGGACGAGGATTTCAAGAAGCCGATCATCGCCATCGCCAACTCCTTCACCCAGTTCGTCCCGGGCCACGTGCACCTGAAGGACCTGGGCCAGCTGGTCGCCCGCGAAGTCGAACGCGCCGGTGGCGTGGCCAAGGAATTCAACACCATCGCGGTGGATGACGGCATTGCCATGGGTCATGACGGCATGCTGTATTCGCTGCCGAGCCGCGAAATCATCGCCGACTCCGTCGAGTACATGGTCAACGCCCACTGCGCCGACGCCATCGTCTGCATCTCCAACTGCGACAAGATCACCCCTGGCATGCTGATGGCCGCCCTGCGCCTGAACATCCCGGTGATCTTCGTGTCCGGCGGCCCGATGGAAGCCGGCAAGACCAAGCTGGCCAGCCACGGCCTGGACCTGGTCGACGCCATGGTCATCGCCGCCGACTCCAGCGCCAGCGACGAGAAGGTCGCCGAGTACGAGCGCAGCGCCTGCCCGACCTGCGGGTCCTGCTCCGGCATGTTCACCGCCAACTCGATGAACTGCCTGACCGAAGCCCTGGGCCTGTCCCTGCCGGGCAACGGCTCGACCCTGGCCACCCACGCCGACCGCGAGCAGCTGTTCCTCACCGCCGGCCGCACCATCGTCGAACTGTGCAAGCGCTACTATCAGGACAACGACGCCAATGTCCTGCCGCGCAACATCGCCAGCTTCAAGGCGTTCGAGAACGCCATGACCCTCGACATCGCCATGGGCGGTTCGACCAACACCATCCTGCACCTGCTGGCCGCCGCCCAGGAGGCCGAGCTGGCCTTCGACCTGCGCGACATCGATCGCCTGTCGCGCAAGGTGCCGCAGCTGTGCAAGGTGGCGCCGAACATCCAGAAGTACCACATGGAAGACGTCCATCGCGCCGGTGGCATCATCAGCATCCTCGGCGAGCTGGCCCGTGGCGGCCTGCTGCACACCGACGTGCCGACCGTGCACTCGCCGAGCCTGGAAGAAGCCATCGCCAAGTGGGACATCACCCAGACCGACGACGAAGCGGTGCACCACTTCTTCAAGGCCGGCCCGGCAGGCATCCCGACCCAGACCGCGTTCAGCCAGTCGACCCGCTGGGACACCGTGGACGACGACCGTGAAAACGGCTGCATCCGCAGCGTCGAGCACGCCTACTCGCAGGAAGGCGGCCTGGCCGTGCTGTACGGCAACATCGCCCTCGACGGTTGCGTGGTGAAGACCGCCGGTGTCGACGAGTCGATCCACGTCTTCGAAGGCAACGCCAAGATCTTCGAAAGCCAGGACAGCGCGGTGCGCGGCATCCTCGCCGACGAAGTGAAGGAAGGCGATATCGTCATCATTCGCTACGAAGGTCCGAAAGGCGGGCCGGGCATGCAGGAAATGCTCTACCCGACCTCGTACCTGAAGTCCAAAGGCCTGGGCAAGGCCTGCGCCCTGCTGACCGACGGCCGTTTCTCCGGCGGTACCTCGGGCCTGTCCATCGGCCACGCCTCGCCGGAAGCGGCAGCCGGCGGCGCCATCGGCCTGGTGCAGGACGGCGACAAGGTGCTGATCGACATCCCCAACCGCTCGATCAACCTGCTGGTCAGCGATGAAGAGCTGGCGGCACGTCGCGTCGTTCAGGACCAGAAGGGCTGGAAACCGGTGGAGCAGCGTCCACGCAAGGTGACCACCGCGCTGAAGGCCTACGCCCTGCTGGCGACCAGCGCCGACAAGGGTGCGGTGCGCAACAAGGCGTTGCTTGACGGGCTGTGAGTTGGCCTGCTGAATGAAAAAACCGGCGCCCTTGGGTGCCGGTTTTTTATGGAAGCTCTTTGTTGGTTTCAAAGACCTCATCGCTGGCAAGCCAGCTCCCACAGGGTTCGGCAACACCGCGGACACTGTGGGAGCTGGCTTGCCAGCGATCAGGGCCTCAACTCAGTAACTGGCCCGAACAGTGAAGGTGAAGTTGCGCGGCTCGCCATAGAAGTTCGAGCCCCACGGGCTGTCCACTCGCTCGTAGTACTTGCGATCGAACAGGTTGTTGCCGGTCAGCTTCAGCGACAGATGCTTGTTGATCTTGTAGCCGATCTGCGCCGTGGTAATGGCGTAGCCGCCCTGCTCGAAGTCGACGTTGCGGCGGTAGTAGGTCGCACTCACCGCACGCACGCCGCCCCCGACGCTGAAGTCCTGAAGCGGGCCGTCGGTGAATTCGTAGGCGGTCCAGAAGTTGAGGTTGTGCTTCGGCGTGATGGTGCTGAAGGTGGTGCCGTCATCGGCGCCGGTCAGGGCCTTGGTCATGGTGTAGGCGTAACCGGTGACCACGCTCCAGTTGTCGGTGATGTTGCCGCTCAGCTCGGTTTCCCAGCCCTGGCTGCGCACCTTGCCCTGGGCCCGATAGTACTGGCCGCCGGAAACCAGTTCGGCACGGTTCTCGTCGTAGATGCGGAACATCGCCACGCTGCCATTCAGGCGGCCATCGAAGAACTCGCGCTTGAGCCCCAGTGCATACTGCTCGCCTTCGCGCGGGGCAATGACCTCGCCACTGGCATTGACGTCGGTCTGCGGCTTGAAGACCTTGGTGTAGCTGCCGTAGGCCGACAGCTCCGGGGTCAGCTTGTAGACCAGCGCGCCATAGGGGATGAACTTGCGGTTGATGTCGGTCTCGGTCGGTTTGAACTGGGAGAAGTAGGCGTTGGCGTTCTTGCCTTCGCTTTCGAACCAGGTCACCCGGCTGCCGAGGATCACGTCCAGTTCGTCGGTGGCGGCAATCTTGGTGCGGCCATAGACCCCGTACTGGCGCGAGGTGGACCAGGTGCCGTAGTTCATGTCGAACTCGCGCTTGGGAATGTCGATGCTGCCCGGCTCGAAGACGTTGATCGGAAAGTACTCGCCCCCGCCGTAGGTGAAGTCCTTGTTCAGGTGCTGGTACTCGACACCGGCGGTGACCTCGTGGGTCCGGCCGAAGGCTTCCACCGGCAGGGTGACGAAGCTGTCCAGGCCGAGGCTCTTGATATGGGTGTAGTAGGACCAGGCCACCGCCCAGCTGTCGCCGGTGGCGGGGTCCACCGAGTCGTCGGACCAGGTGAAGTTGCGGGTCGGCGTCTCGGCGTCACGGTAGGTCAGCGAGGTCTTGAACTGGCCGCCGTTGTCCAGGGCGTGGTCGACTTCGGCGAAGCCTTCCCAGACCCGCTCGTCCAGTTCGTTCCACTTGGCGTCGACGAAGGTGGAGCGGTTCACATCCAACAGCTTGCCGTCGGCGTAGGCCGGTAGGCCGAAGGCCGGTGTGGACCGGTTTTTCTGATAGGTGCCGCCCAGCGACAAGGTGGTGGACGGGGTAATGTCGTACTCCAGGCGGCCGTAGATCATCGGTCGCTCGTTCTTCGCGTAGTCGACCCAGGACTGATTGTCTTCGTAGGCGGTGACCAAGCGTCCGCGCAGGCTGCCGTCGCTGTTGAGCGGGCCGGTGACGTCGATGCTGGAGTGGTAGTTGTCCCACGAGCCCGCCGAGATCTCGCCGTTCAGGCCAAAGGTGCCGAGGGCCCGCTTGCGCACCACGTTGATGGTCCCGCCGGGTTCGCCCGAGCCCTGGTACAGGCCACTGGGACCGCGCAGCACCTCGACGCGGTCGTACATGGCCAGGTCGAAGCTGGTGGCCAGGTCGCCCTGGCCAGTGGATTGCGAAACGCCGTCGACCTGCACCTGGTCCACCAGGAAGCCGCGCATGTACACGTCATTCAGGCTGGAGCCGGAGTTGTAGCTCTTGATGGTGACCCCGGTGACCTGGCGCATGGCGTCCTGCAGGTTGTTCATGTTCTGGTCATCCATGCGCTGGCGCGTCACCACCGAGACCGACTGCGGGATGTCCTTGAGCTTCTGTTCGCCCTTGCCAATGGTCATCGCGCCGGTGGTGTAGGAACGGCTGCCTTCGGTGGTGGCACCGAGCAGGCTGGAGTCGATGCGGGTGGCGCCGAGTTGCAGGGTCTCGTCAGCGCCGCTGCGCTTTTCCAGGGTCACGCTGTCGCTGTCGATGTAGCGGGCGGACAGTCCGGTACCGGCGAGCAGTCGGGCCAGCGCCTGGTTCTGTGGATAACTGCCGTTGAGTCCCGGCGAACGCAGGCCCTGGGTGAGCTCCGCAGTCACCAGCACCTGCACCCGGGTCACCGCGCTGAACGCCGCCAGCGCGCCATCGAGGGACTGCGCCGGAATGTCGAAGCGCTGGACCTGGGCCTGGGCCTCGCCAGCGGCCAGGCTTGGCAGGGCGAAGGTGCCGCCGCCCATGGCAATCGCCAGGCTCAGCAGCGTCGGCAGGTGCCGGCGGGTGGTGGTGTGTGACATCGCTGGTGCTCCCCCAAATCGTCAAAGTCGTCGAACGGCGCTGCACTATCTGAGAGTGCTTGTTATTTGCGCCTACGAGATCAAGGACGACGGGGTTGCGGGAAACCCTGAAACTTTCTGAAAGTTTTTTCTTCAGCCTTCGCGCAACACCCGCAGGTACGGGGTGTATTGCTCGGCGCTCAGACCCAGGGTGTGGGTGAGCGCCTTGAGCACGGCGTCCGGTTTGTCGATTTCAAACACACCGGAGACCTTGCGCTGGCGCAGGGCGTCGCCGAGGACCAGGGTCTGACCCGGCCAATAACGGTTCAACTGGTCCACCACCTCGGCCAGCGGTTGCTGGCGGAATACCAGCTGACGCTGGCGCCAGGCGAATTCGGCGGCACCATCAAAGGTGCTGACCGCCCCCAGCCGATCATCGTGATAGTCGACGCCATTGCCGGGCTCCAGCAGCACCGTCTGCTCGCCACCGGCACTGACCTGGACCTTGCCCTGAGCGACCCGCACCCGGGTCTGGTCACCCTCGCGCGACACGCTGAACCGGGTGCCCACCACCTTGACCCAGCCCTCGCCGGAGCGAATCACGAATGGCCGCGCGGCATCGGCGCTGACCTCGAACCAGGCCTCGCCACGCAACAGCCGTACGCGGCGCTCGTTCTGGCCGAGATCGAGGGTGATGGCCGTGTCGGTGTTCAGCTCGACCTTCGAACCGTCGGCCAGGCTCAGGCTCCGCGCTTCGCCTGTCGCCGTAGCGTAGTCCGCACGCCAGCGATCGGGCCAGGGACTGGCCAGGGTGAACAGCCCCAGCGCCAGCAGGATCGCGGCAGCAGTGGCCCAGACCCGCTGCCTCGGTTTGCGCCAGCGTGCCCGTTCGCTCTCGCGCAGTTGCCGGGCCGGCTCGCGCAAGGCGCCGAGCAAAGCCAGCACCTCCTCCCAGGCCTGGGCCTGGCCGGGGCCGAGCGCCAGCCAGGCGGCGAAATCCTCCCGTTCCCGGGCCGTCACGTCCTCGGCCTGCAGGCGGTAGTACCAACCGCTGGCCTCGTCGAACAGCGCATCGGCATCGGGGATGTCGGGGTGGGTCATGCGGTTATCCATGGCGACGGAGGGCTGGTTCATCGTGCCCCCGGCGTGTCGTTGAGCAAGCGAGCCTTGATAAAGGCCCGACAGTCCACCAGGGCGCGGCGCAACTGGTACTCGACGCTGCGCGGGGTGATCTGCAGGCGTTCGCCGATCTCCCGGTAGGACAAATCGTCGACATGATAGAGCAGGAAGATATGCCGGGTCGCCTCGGGTAAAGCCGCGATGGCGGCCTGCATCAGGTGCTGTTCCTGTTGGCTGGCCAGTTGTTCCTCGGCGCCGGGAGCGCTGCACGGCAGGTCTTCGCTGGGTTCGCCGCCGTCCAGGCGCTCGCGGCGGATCGCCTGGCGCTGATGATCGCGCACCAGGTTGCTGGCGATGGTGAAGAGAAAGGCCGGCAGGTTGTCCACCTGCTTGTCGGCGGGCAGCCGCGCCAGGCGCAGGAACGACTCCTGGGTCAGATCGGCAGCCACCTGGCTATTGCCGGTGCGCCGCGCGACAAAGGCTTCCAGGGCTTTCTTCTGCTCGGCGAACAAGCGGGCGATCTGCGTATTCCACGAAGACACGGGCACTTCCTGGTGAGCGGGGTCGGGAGGATGCGCACGCTAGCAGAGGATAAGAGTTATTCGCAATTGGTATTGTTTTGTGTTGCTCGTGAGGACCCTATCGCTGGCAATGCCAGCTCCCACAGGTTTCTGTGTCGGACCTGGATCATGTGGCTGGCCCGGAACCTGTGGGAGCCGGCGTTGCCGGCGATGAGGCCACCAGCCTCGACAGATCAGTCCGAAAAAATGTGCAGATACCCATGCAGCGATAGGGCCATCAAGACCTACTGGATTTCTTCTGGCGTCACCACCACCCAGTTCTTGTCCGCCGTCACCGGCAGCCCTTCCTTGGCCTGGGCCGCCGCATGCTTGGCCATCATGCCGTTGATCTGGTCCATGTACTTGGCCTTGCGGTTGATCCACAGGTGAATCCCGCCTTTGTCGACATCGACACTGTGGAACAACATGTAGCCGTCGCTGGTCGGTGTGTCGCCGCCCACCAGCACCGGTTTTTTCCATTCATCGATGTAGGTGAGGATGGCCGCCTGCTTGCCGGCCATCCAGGTTGCCGGGGTCCACAGGTAAGGGGTCAGTTCCAGCCCGAGGTTGGCGGCGGGGTCGTACTTGCCGGCGCTGATCTGCTTGCGTGCGGTGGTCAGGGCGCCGCTGGCGCGGTCCTTGAGCAGCAGGCTGACGCCGATGACGTTCTGCGGCTTGACGTTGTAGCCGTACTTGGGATCGGAAGCGACCATGCGTACCAGTTCTTCCGAGGCAGCGGTCATCACATAGACCTCGATGCCGTTCTCCATCAGCTTGTTGTACAGCTCGGTCTGCCCGGTGAAGACCTTGGGCGGCTGCACCTCGATGGTCTTGACCTGGTCGCCGTCGAAGTAGGTGCTCGGCACCGGCTTGCCCGAGGCCATCAGTTCGTCGACATAGCCCTTGAGTTCCTTGAGGGTGAAGCCGGAGAACACCTGCGCGACCCAGGGGTAGCAGACCATGTCGTCGACTTCGCACAGACGGTAGTAGTAGCTGAACAGGCTTTCCTTGTGCTCGGCCGTGTCCTTGAACGGCATCAGCTTGAGCGACGGGTCGAGTTTGTCGCGTGTCAGCACGCCCTTGTTTTCCAGGAAGGGCAGCAGCGACTCCTCAAGGTCGAAGCGGTAGCTGGTGTTGTCCATGTCGAACACCGCGTAGTTACCCTTGTGGGCATTGGCGGCGATCATCGCGTCGAGCTGCTTGGCAGCCTCGGCGGGCCAGTGTTTCAGTTCCACGGCCTGGACTTGCCAGCTAAGCAGCAGGGCCAGTCCGGCGGCGAGGCATTTCGGAGCGAACGTCATGGGCGGTTCTCCTGATGGATGAACACCTAACCCTAAGCATTCGGCCCTGGCCGCTGCGCTCTGACAGCGACGCCGACCCTGGCCCGGAACGGCAGGCACATACCTGGAAACGACTATCGGTTATTCCAAAAACGACATAGCTAATTCCATATCGATATAAATTCGTTTGTTTTCAGACTGTTAGCATTTTCGATTCAGCAACCGCCCACAGAGGCGGTTGTGTTGTTTTTTCTGGAGCCTCAATGAACCTGCCGCTGTTTCTCAACCTGCTGGTGTTCCTGGCATTGCTGCTGGGCCTGGCCAAACTCAATCCGGGCTGGAGCCTGGCGAAGAAGGTGCTGGTCGGCCTGATCCTCGGCGTGCTGTTCGGCACCGCCCTGCACTCGCTCTACGGCGCCGGCCACCCGGTGCTCAAGGCCACCATCGGCTGGCTCGACCTGGTCGGCATCGGCTACGTGCAGTTGCTGCAGATGATCGTCATGCCGCTGATCTTCGTCTCGATCCTGTCCGCCGTGGCGCGCCTGCACAACGCCGCATCCCTGGGCCGGATCAGCGTGCTGACCATCGGCATCCTGCTGTTCACCACGGCCATCGCCGCGTTGATCGGCATCGTCCTGACCAACCTGTTCGGCCTCAGCGCCGAAGGCCTGGTGGCCGGCACCCAGGAAGCCTCGCGCCTGGCGACCATCCAGAGCGATTACGCGGGCAAGGTCGCCGACCTGAATATCCCGCAACTGCTGCTGTCGTTCCTGCCGAGCAACCCGGTGGGCGACCTGGCCCGGGCCAAGCCGACCTCGATCATCAGCGTGGTGATCTTCGCTGCCTTCCTTGGCGTCGCGGCCCTGCAACTGCTCAAGGACGATGCCGAAAAGGGCAATCGCGCCCTGGCCGCCATCGACACCCTGCAAGCCTGGGTCACCCGCCTGGTGCGCCTGGTGATGAAGCTCACGCCCTATGGCGTGCTGGCGCTGATGAGCAAGGTGGTCGCCAGCTCCAACCTCGACGACATCATCAAGCTGGGCAGTTTCGTGGTGGTGTCCTATATCGGCCTGGCGCTGATGTTCGGCGTGCATGGCCTGCTGCTCGGGCTGGCCGGGGTCAACCCGCTGCGCTTCCTGCGCAAGGTCTGGCCGGTGCTGACCTTCGCCTTCACCAGCCGCTCCAGCGCCGCCAGCATCCCGCTGAGCATCGAGGCGCAGACCCGGCGTCTTGGTGTACCGCAGGCGATCGCCAGCTTTGCCGCATCGTTCGGCGCGACCATCGGCCAGAACGGCTGCGCCGGGCTCTACCCGGCGATGCTGGCGGTGATGGTGGCGCCGGCGGTGGGTATCGATCCGCTGGATCCGCTGTGGATCGCTACCTTGGTGGCGGTGGTGACCCTGAGCTCGGCCGGGGTGGCCGGGGTCGGTGGTGGCGCGACCTTCGCCGCGCTGATCGTCCTGCCGGCCATGGGCTTGCCGGTGGAGCTGGTGGCGTTGCTGATTTCGGTGGAGCCGCTGATCGACATGGGCCGCACGGCGCTGAATGTCAGTGGTTCGATGACAGCAGGGACCATTACCAGTCAACTGATGGGACAGACCGACAAGACGCTGCTCAATGCGGATGAACAAGTGCAGTTGAGTCATTCCTGAGGCTTTTGGGGCCGCCTCGCGGCCCATTGCCCAGTCCGAAACGTCCAGTTTTCCCACAGAACGCCCAGATTTTCCCGACATACCCAAGCCAAATCTTCCTTCAAAGTTGCGCGCTTTCAACTGACGCGCGCCAATGAAAGAGATGAAGTCAAAAGTCTTGTATACGGGTTTACTGATCGTGCTGCTGCTCGCGGGCAGTGCCTGTTTCTGGCCGAAGGCGCCCGAGATAGAGATTGCAATCGGGGAGCCCTGGAGCAACACGCTTCAGCGATCGGCTGTCGAATTCACCACAACCCCGGATTCCGATCGGATCCTGCTCGCCCGCACCAACGCAAGCCTGCGCCTGCTCGATCCCCAATATGGCTTCGTGACTGGGCCTGCCTGGAAGGTTCTGGTGTTCCTCAACGAAGAAGGGCACGTAAAAACCATTGGCGTATTCCTGGCCGAAACGTCCATGAGCCTCGACAAGGCCATCGCGACCGCCACGGCGCTGCAGGAGCAGATGCGCAAGCGTGGCTGGGTACCGTTCCTGCCCAAGGCACAGCCGCCCATTTCCGATACTGCCCAGTGGCGTGAGCATTTGCAGCAGAGCGACTACTCCTCGCTCTCCCTATGGCAGGCGGGCAATAACTTGACGACGTTCTGGTTACACAGGATCGAAGACAGTGCGCCGGGGCTGGATGGCCGCTACGTGCTCTCGCTGCACATCGACCCTGCGCCGGAGGTCAGGTAGCTCGCATTGGCGACAAGGGGCGCAACGCGCCCCTTGCTCTCAATGCCTTTCCCACACCTCGAAGTGATACACCGGCTTGCCTTCCTCCTCCGGCGCCTGCTGGCTGGACACCTTCTTCCAGACGCTCTCGTCCACCTCGGGAAACCAGGCATCCCCTTCCGGGTTCATCTCCACCCGGGTCAGGTACAGGCGATCCACCAGCCCCTTCTCCAGGCCCTGCGCGTACAACTGCGCGCCGCCGATCAGCATCAGCTCGTCGACGCCCTGCTCCCGCGCCCATTGTTCGGCGCGGACGATGGCATCTTCCAGCGAAGCGAACACTTCGGCGCCCTCCAGGTGCAGGCCCGGCTGGCGGCTGACCACCAGGTTCAGGCGACCCGGCAGCGGGCGGCCCAGCGAATCCCAGGTCTTGCGACCCATGATGATCGGCTTGCCCAGGGTGGTGGCCTTGAAGTACTTGAAGTCCCCCGGCAGGTGCCAGGGCATGCGGTTGTCGAGGCCGATGACGCGGTTCTCGGCGAGAGCCACGATCAGGCTGAGGGGGAGTGGTGTTTTCATGGCGGCGAGAATAGCAAAGGACGCCTGGGTTATGCTTCCCCGGTGAATGGTTCAAGGAAGCTGTACGTGACTGGACTGACCGATCTGGACAAACGCTGGCTGACCGAAGCGGTGCGCCTGCGCGAAGAACACACCGGCCCGCTCGACGACCAGGAAGCCAACCGCCGCGCCCGCCAGCAGGGCGGCGACCTGGCACAGCGCATCGAGACCCGTGCGCTGTGGCTGGCCGAACGCGCTGGCCTGCGCCAGGCGCTGGAGCACTACAAGCGCGGCGCACGCCTGGCCTTGTTGGTGCTGTTGATACTGGCCGTGACCAGCGGCGCCGGCCTGGCCTTCGCCGCCCTCGGTGACGGACAACGCCCGGTCAATGTGTTCTGGGCCCTGGGCAGCCTGCTCGGGCTGAACCTGCTGTTGCTGCTGGGCTGGGGCGCCGGCTTTGCCCTGGCCGGCGACCAGGGCGCCAGCCTCGGGCGCCTGTGGCTGTGGCTCAGCGAAAAATTCGCCCGCGATGCCAAGGCCGCTCATCTCGCCCCCGCCTTGCTGGTGCTGCTGCAACGCCAGCGCCTGACCCGCTGGCTGCTCGGTACGCTGGTCCATGGCCTGTGGCTGCTGGCCCTGGGTAGCGCGCTGGTGGTGTTGCTGATGCTGCTGTCGACCCGGCGCTATGGCTTCGTCTGGGAAACCACCCTGCTCCAGCCCGAGACCTTCGTCGGCCTGACCCAGGCCCTCGGCGCCCTGCCCTCGCTGCTTGGTTTCAGCAGCCCGGACGTGGCGATGATCCGCGCCAGCGGCGACAGCCTGCCAGCGCTGGACCTCAGCCGCCAGGCCTGGGCCGGCTGGCTGCTGGGAGTGCTGGTGGTCTACGGCATCCTGCCGCGCCTGATCCTCGCGGCGCTGTGCCTGTGGCGCTGGCGCCAGGGCCGCGCGCGCCTGGCGCCGGACCTCAAGCTCCCCGGTTTCAGCAGCCTGCGCGAAGCCCTGATGCCCAGCAGCGAACGCCTCGGGGTCAACGATGCCGCCCTCGAGCAACTGCCGCAGATCCAGCGCAGCCAGGACGATGTCCAGCATGAAGGCGCCCTGCTGGTGGGCCTGGAGCTGGATGACCAGCGCCCCTGGCCGCCCGCCCTGCCGGCCTCGGTTACCGACGCTGGCGTGCTCGACAGCCGCGAGTCGCGCCGCCGCCTGCTCGACCAGCTCAGCCACTTCCCGCCCGCGCGGCTGGCCATCGCCTGCGACCCGCAACGCTCCCCGGACCGTGGCAGCCTGGCGCTGCTTGCCGAACTGGCGCGCAGTGCCGCAGCCACGCGAATCTGGCTGATGCTGCCACCACCGGGCCAGGCGCTGGATGCCCAGCGTCTGGGCGACTGGCATCAGGCCCTGGACCAGTTGGGCCTGCCCTATGCCGACACCTCCCCGATGAGCTGGCTGGAGCATGGCCATGACTGACGCCCTGAAACTGGCCGTGGTCGGCCACACCAATGTCGGCAAGACCTCGCTGCTGCGCACCCTGACCCGGGATGTCGGTTTCGGCGAGGTGTCCCATCGCCCCAGCACCACCCGCCATGTCGAGGGCGCGCGCCTGTCGGTGGATGGCCAGCCCTTGCTGGAGCTCTATGACACCCCCGGCCTGGAAGACGCCATCGCCCTGCTCGACTACCTCGAACGCCTGGAGCGCCCGGGCGAGCGGCTCGACGGCCCGGCGCGGCTGGAACGTTTTCTGCAGAGCAGCGAGGCGCGCCAGCGCTTCGAGCAGGAGGCCAAGGTGGTGCGCCAACTGATGGCCAGCGACGCCGGGCTCTACGTGATTGACGCCCGCGAGCCGGTGCTGGCCAAGTACCGCGATGAGCTGGAAGTGCTTGCTGGCTGCGGCAAGCCGCTGCTGCCGGTGCTCAACTTCGTGGCCAGCAGCAATCACCGCGAGCCGGACTGGCGCGAGGCCTTGGCCCGCCTCGGCTTGCATGCGCTGGTGCGTTTCGACAGCGTGGCGCCGCCGGAAGATGGCGAGCGGCGTCTCTACGAAAGCCTCGCCCTGATGCTGGAAAACGCCCGTCCGGCCCTGCAGCGGCTGATCGACGACCAGCAGGCACAGCGACAGGTCCGCCAGCACAGCGGCAAGCGCCTGATCGCCGAGCTGCTGATGGACTGCGCCGCCTGCCGACGCAGCGTGGTGGCCAAGGCGAACGAGGAAGCTGCGGCCGTCGCCGAGTTGCGCAGTGTCATTCGCCAGCGTGAACAGCGTTGCGTCGAAGCGCTGCTCAAGCTCTATGCCTTCCGCCGCGAGGATGCCAACGCCGAGGACCTGCCCTTGCTCGATGGGCGCTGGGGCGATGACCTGTTCAACCCGGAAACCCTGAAGCAACTGGGCATCAAGCTCGGCGGCGGAGCCGTGGCGGGTGCGGCAGCGGGGGCCGGGATCGACCTGGCGGTGGGTGGGCTGACCCTTGGGGTCGCTGCACTGGCCGGGGCGATTGCCGGCGGCGCGCTGGGGACGGCGCGCAGTTACGGCTCACGTTTGCTGGGCAAGTTGAAGGGACAGCAGGAACTGACCGTCGACGATGCCGTGCTGCGTTTGCTGGCGGTGCGGCAGAAGCAACTGCTGCAGGCGCTGGACAGCCGGGGGCATGCGGCGGTCAACCGGATCAGGCTGGCCCCACCGCCGGACCAGAGCTGGCGCGAAGGCAAGCTGCCGGCGGCGCTGGGCAAGGCGCGGGCGCATCCGCAGTGGTCTTCGCTGAATCCGGGGGCCAGGTTGAGTCAGGCCGAGCGGCTGGAACAGATCGAGGCGCTTGTGCAAGAGATCTAGGTTGTTCTTGAGGGCCTCATCGCTGGCAATGCCAGCTCCCACAGAGACCGCGTCGATCACAGATACTGTGGCTGACCAAGAACCCTGTGGGAGCCGGCATTGCCGGCGATGAGGCCCTGGAGACCTGCTCCGGCGTGCTCAGGAGGCTTCGCCCAGCAACTGCCCCACATGCCGCTCGGCCAGCGCCGGCCCGACGCTCATGCCGACCCCGGTGTGCATCAGCGCGGCACTGATCCCGTCCGCTACCGACAACAACGAGAACGGCACCGGCCCGCCCGAACCATACACGCCCTGCCAGCGCTCGACCACCTCGATACGCCCGCCCAGGGTGTGCTCGGCCAGTTCGATCATCCAGTTGTCCACCTGCTCGACATTGAACGGCGAGGCATCGCTGCCGTAGCTGTGGGAGTCGCCGATGATCAGCTCTCCGTAAGGCGTGGGGCTGATCAGCAGGTGGATGCCGTGTTGCAGCAGATGCGGGCTGCGCGCCTCGACCCGCTCGCGCAGCACCTGGGCCTCGGGCAGATCGGCGTAGGCGCCGTAGTGCAGGCAGCTCAGGCCGGTGAGCAGGGCATGTTGCAGGTCGAGGTCGAAACGCGGGCGGGCGCGAAGCATTTGCAGGCGGCAGACCTGCGGCTTCAGCACGGCGATGGGTTCGGCCAGCAGGGTCTGGTAGTCGTGGCCGGAGCAGACCACGATCTGCTTGCCGCTGAAGCGGCCCGCCGTGGTGTCCAGGTGACCCGGCTCGATACCGCGCACCAGGGTGGAGAAATGGAACTCGACGCCCAGTCGCTCGTGCAGCCAGTTGATCAAGCTGGGCAAAGCTTCGCGGGAGAACACCTGCTGGTCGTCGAGCCCGTGCAAGGCGGCGCGGTGGTGGCTGAAGCGGCCGTTGTAGAGGTCGCGCAGTTCGCCGCCTTCGAGCAGGCGCGCGGGATAGCCGTGCTCCACCGCGCGGCCCGAGCAGAAGGCTTCCAGCAGGTCGCGCTCGAGGTCGTTGCGCGCCAGCAGCAGCGAGCCGTTGCGCTTGATGGCGAAGCCGGCGTTTTCCGCCCAGTGCGCCCACAGCGGGCGGCTGGCGCGGGCCAGGTCGAGCATGCTGCCCGGCGGCTGGCCGCTGATCAGCGCCTGGCCGAAGTTGCGCACCGAGGCGCCGAGCGGGGTGGCGCTGCGTTCGAAGACCTTGACCCGCAGGCCGCGGCGGGCGGCGGCATAGGCGTGGGAAAGGCCGAGGATGCCGGCACCGACAATCAGGAAATCGGTCATTTCTGGTCCTGCTGTTCAATCAGTTCCAAGAGCATCGCTGGCAAGCCAGCTCCCACAGAGGTC